>CAYTZF010000097.1:0-8367 GCA_964442265.1 uncultured Sideroxydans sp. | reverse complement strand
TGGGCGCGAAGATGGTGGATTTCGGCGGCTGGGACATGCCGGTCAATTACGGCTCGCAGATCGAGGAACACCATCAGGTGCGCAACGACTGCGGCATGTTCGATGTGTCGCACATGCGCGTGGTCGATGTGAAGGGCGAGGGTGCACGCGCTTTCCTGCACCACCTGCTGGCGAACAATGTGGACAAGCTGACTGTGCCCGGCAAGGCGCTGTATTCCACCATGCTGCTGGAGAACGGCGGCGTGATCGATGACCTCATCGTCTATTTCATGCGCGAGGATTGGTTCCGCATCGTGGTCAATGCCGGCACGGCGGACAAAGACCTGGTGTGGATGAAAAAACAGGCAGCCATTCATGCGCCGCAACTCGTCATCACCGACCATCCCGAACTGGCGATGATCGCCGTGCAGGGACCGCATGCGCGCGCCAGGGTGTGGGAAGCCTTGCCCGGCAGCAAGGAACTGTCGGAACATCTCATCCCGTTCAGCGCGGTGGAAATGGGGTCGATGTTCATCGCCCGCACCGGTTACACCGGCGAGGACGGCTTCGAGATCATGCTGCCGGCCAAGGCCGCGCCGTTCTTTTGGGCGACGCTGGCCGAGCACGGCGTCAAACCGATCGGCCTCGGCGCGCGCGACACCCTGCGCCTGGAAGCGGGCATGAACCTGTATGGCCACGACATGGACGAGCGCGTCGGCCCTCTTGAATCCGGTCTGGCGTGGACGGTGGACCTAAAGAGCCCGCGCGATTTCATCGGCAAGGCGGCGCTGTTGGCCCATCCGCCGACTCTCAATCTGGTCGGGTTGCTGCTGCTGGATCGCGGCGTGCTGCGCGACCATCAGCACGTGCACACTGCGCACGGCGACGGCGAAATCACCAGCGGCAGTTTTTCGCCCACGCTGGAGAAATCCATCGCGCTGGCGCGCGTGCCAAACGGGGTACAAATCGGCGACAGCGTACAAGTTGCGGTTCGCGATAAAATGCTGGCCGCGCGGGTGGTTAAATACCCGTTCGCCCGCAACGGCAAAGGCTTGGTTTAACAGAGAACTGGCGGGGGTCGGACTTCGGTCCGACAGATTACGGTTAATTCATGTCGGGCTGAAACCCGACCCACATTTGGAGACATCAATGAGCAACCCGGACAACCTGAAATACACCGCATCCCACGAATGGGTCAAAACCGAAACCGACGGCACGATCACGGTCGGCATCACCGACCACGCGCAGGAATTGCTCGGTGACATGGTCTTCGTCGAGGCGCCCACTGCCGGACGCAAACTGAAAGCCAAGGAAGAATGCGCCGTGGTGGAATCGGTGAAAGCCGCCGCCGACGTGTACGCGCCCGTCTCCGGCACCGTGACCGCGGCCAACAGCGAACTGGACGGCACGCCTGAAACCATCAACAGCGATCCCTACGGCGCATGGATCTTCAAGATGAAACCGGACAATGCGGCGGATGTCGCGGCCCTGCTGGATGCAGCCGGATACCAGGCCGCTGTCGACAGCGAAGCACATTAACTCCAAACATAGCCACAGAGAACACAGAGTTCACAGAGATTTCCGTGAAAGTTTTCTCTGTGAACTCTGTGTTCTCTGTGGCTAATTGCTTTTGACTCTCCACCATTCCCGAGCCCGCCATGAACAACACCGACCAATTCGTAACGCGCCACAACGGTTCCAACGCGCAGGATATGCAAGCCATGCTGAAGAAGATCAACGCGCCCTCGCTGGATGCGCTGATCGACCAGACCGTGCCCGCCGCCATCCGTCTGCGGCGGCCGCTGAACCTGCCGGACGGCATGAGCGAGCATGAATTCCTGAACCATCTGCGCGGACTTGCGGCGAAGAATACGTTGTTCAAAAGTTACATCGGTTACGGTTATTACGGCACCGTGTTGCCCGCCGTGATCCAGCGCAATGTGCTGGAAAATCCCGGCTGGTACACCGCCTACACGCCTTACCAGCCGGAGATCGCGCAGGGGCGGCTGGAAGCGCTGCTGAATTTCCAGACCATGATCGTCGATCTGACCGGCATGGAGATCGCCAACGCCTCGCTGCTGGATGAAGCGACCGCCGCCGCCGAGGCGATGATCATGCTGCACGGCCTGCGCTCGCGCGAGGACGCGGCGGCAGGCAAGAACGCTTTTTTCGTGTCGCACGAATGTTTCCCGCAAACCATCGAAGTGTTGAAGACGCGCGCCCGGCCGCTCGGCATCGAGCTGGTCATCGGCGACTTCAGTACCGTCACGCTGAACGACAAGTTGTTTGGCGCGCTGTTGCAATATCCCGCCGCCAACGGCGTGGTGCATGACTATGCCGATTTCGTGCAGCGCGCCAAAGCCAACGGCATGCGCATCGCGGTCGCCGCCGACATTCTGGGTCTGGTATTGCTCACGCCGCCGGGCGAATGGGGGGCGGACGTGGTGCTGGGCTCGACCCAGCGCTTCGGCGTGCCGATGGGCTACGGCGGCCCCCACGCCGCCTACTTCGCCACCCGCGATGCGTTCAAACGCGCCATGCCGGGACGCCTGATCGGCGTGTCGCGGGATGCCGACGGCAACCCCGCCTTGCGCATGGCGCTGCAAACGCGCGAACAGCATATCCGCCGCGAGAAGGCCACCTCCAACATCTGCACCGCGCAGGCATTGCTCGCCATCATGGCCTCGATGTACGCGGTATATCACGGCGCGGAGGGTCTGCGCGCCATCGCTGAACAAACGCATCGCGCCGCCGCCGCGCTGGCGGGCGAACTGAAGAAATTGGGTTACACGGTGGCTTACGACATTTTCTTCGACACCTTGAAACTGGCCCAGACCGACAACGTGAAAATCCGCGCACTGGGGGAAGCGGCGCGGATCAACTTCCGTTACAGCGAAAAAGGCATCGGCATCGCGCTGGATGAAACCACCTCGCTGGACGACCTCAACGCCATCCTCGCCGTGTTCGCCCAAGCTGCGGGCAAGCCGGCGCCAAAGCTCACCGCCGCACAGATCGCCGCGCAGCCGATGCAGATCAAGACGCGCGCTTCGGCCATCCTGAACCATCCGGTGTTCAGTACCTGTCACTCCGAAACGGAGATGATGCGTTACCTCAAGCGGCTGGAGAACAAGGATCTGTCGCTCACGCATTCGATGATCTCGCTCGGTTCCTGCACCATGAAGCTCAACGCGGCCTCCGAGATGCTGGCGCTGACCTGGCCCGAGTTCGCCAACCTGCATCCCTTCGTGCCGACCGAACAGGCCGCAGGCTTCCAGGAACTCATCGCCGGACTGGATGCGGCGCTGTCCGAGATCACCGGCTTCGCGCAGATAAGTTTCCAGCCCAACAGCGGCGCGGCGGGCGAATATACCGGCCTGCAAGTGATCCAGGCCTATCACCGTTCGCGCGGCGAAGCGCAACGCAACGTGGTGCTGATCCCCTCTTCCGCGCACGGCACCAATCCCGCCAGCGCGGCGATGTGCGGCATGAATATCGTGGTGGTGAAATGCGACAGCAGCGGCAACATCGATGTCGAAGACCTGCGCGCAAAAGCGCAAGCGCACACGGCCGATCTGTCCTGCCTGATGGTGACCTACCCCAGCACACACGGCGTGTATGAAGAGTCGATCAAGGACATCACCGCGATCATCCACGCCCACGGCGGCCAGGTGTACATGGACGGCGCCAACATGAACGCGCAGGTCGGGCTGACCAGCCCCGGCGCCATCGGCGCGGATGTGTGCCACCTGAACCTGCACAAGACCTTCGCCATCCCGCACGGCGGCGGCGGGCCGGGTGTCGGTCCGATCGGTGTGGCGCAGCATCTCACCCCATTTTTGCCCTCGCATCCGCTGGTCAAGACCGGCGGCGAACAGGGCATCTCCGCCGTCGCGGCGGCGCCCTTTGGCAGCGCGCTGATCCTGCTCATTTCTTACGCCTACATCAGGATGATGGGCGGCAAGGGACTGACCGAAGCAACCAAGATGGCGATCCTGAATGCCAACTACATCAAGGAATCGCTGAAGGATCATTACGCCACACTGTACAGCGGCACGCAGGGCCGTTGCGCGCACGAGATGATTCTGGATTGCCGCGAGTGGAAGAAAGAAGGCGTGGAAGTGGGCGACATCGCCAAGCGCCTGATGGACTTTGGCTTCCACGCGCCGACCACCTCTTTCCCCGTCGTTGACACGCTGATGGTGGAACCGACCGAGAGCGAATCGAAGGCGGAACTGGACCGTTTCTGCGCGGCGATGATTGCGATACGCGGCGAGATCGAAGAGGTGGTGACCGGCAGGGTGGACAAGCAGGACAACCTCCTCAAGCACGCGCCGCATACCGCGCAGGAGGTGTCGGCAAATTCCTGGGCGCGACCTTATTCCCGCCGGCAAGCCGCCTGGCCGCTCGACTGGGTGAGCCGGAATAAATTCTGGCCAAGTGTTGCGCGCGTGGATAATGTTCATGGCGATAAAAATTTAATTTGTACTTGCCCGCCATTCCGACTGTAGGTCGGGTTTCAACCCGACAAGTATCCCCTTCGAGAAAATGACCTAAACAACAGGAATCTCATCATGGCCAAAGACATCAAGAACACAACCGCAACCACCCTCGCCGGCGCACCCGTCACCCTGTTCGGCAAATTTCCCGAAGTCGGGCAGATCGCCCCCGCGTTCAAATTGGTGGACAAGGATTTGCAGGACGTGTCGCTGCAAAGCTTCGCCGGCAAGCGCAAGGTGCTGAACATTGTGCCCAGTCTGGATACCGCCGTATGCGCCACCTCCGCGCGCAAGTTCAACGAGGCCGCCGGCAAGCTGGACAACACCGTGGTGCTGGTGATCTCCGCCGATCTGCCGTTCGCGATGAGCCGCTTCTGCGTGGCGGAAGGACTGGAAAATGTGGTGACGCTCTCGCTGATGCGCGGGCGCGATTTCATGCGCAACTACGGCGTGAAGATTGCCGACACAGCACTGGCCGGTGTCACCGCCCGCGCCGTGCTGGTGCTGGACGAGCATGACAAGGTGATTCATGCCGAGCTGGTGGATGACATCAAGCACGAGCCGAATTACGACGCGGCACTGGCAGTCTTGCAGTTGGGATAGAGGTTCAGTTGAGCATCCACCGGCGCATCATCGGTATCGGCTGGCTGATCTTCGGCGTGCTGATTGTGTCGCTGGTCGCGCTTAATCTGACCGCTCTCGATGCACGGGTGCGCGCGCTCGGCGCCACCATGGGTTTGCTGTATCTGGTGGCGGGTTTCGTTCTGCTCGCCAACCGCCCGCGGGCCTGGCGCTTCGGCCTGCCCTGCGCCGTGCTGTCGCTCATCACTTTCCCGCTCGGCACCCCGCTCGGCATCTATTACCTCTGGTATCACTTCCGCCGCGAACGACGCTCCTGAGCGTGTCAGCTCCGATTTAGTCCGCCAGCCAGCAACAGGACAGTGCCGGCACAATCATGGCTTCGTTTTCCATCTCAACCCGCATCCCGCTGCACAGTTCTTTCGGCGTATCCTCGCAGTAGAAGCCCGAGGATCGCAATGTCTCCAGCGGCAACCGCTGCGGCTGATCATTGAAATTGGCCACCACCAGCACGCGGTTGCGCGGATTCTGCAGATCGGCGCGCAGATACACCAGCAGGTTTGGATTCCCCACCGCAATCAACTGGCGGTTATCGAAATCGGCGAAGGCCGACAGTTCCTTGCGCAAGGCGATCTTTTTCTTCAGACGGCTGAAGATGCGCTGCTCGACCGTGCCGTTCTGGTGGCGTTTTTCCGCTTTGGCCCAGTCGAAATTCGCGCGATTCATCCAGCGATTGTCGGCGGCTTTGGCGGGATCGGCCAGATACTCCAGGCTGTTCAGGGTGCCGATCCCGTCGCCGTAATACAGCAGCGGGATGCCGCCGAAAGACAGGATGATACCGTGCAGCAGCACGATGGTGTTTATCGCCGTGTCGATCGCCTGTGCGTCGTTCTGTTCGAGCGCCGCTTCCAGTCCGGCGAGCGAGGCCAGCGTGCCGGAAATACGCGCATCGCCGGTCTTTGGATTTTCGCCAAAGGGAAGGCCGCGCGCCGATGAACCGTCGAAGCGCCCGGTAAAGTAGTCAATCAAAAAGCGGCGGTGTTTTTGCGGATCGTAGCCGGCCAGCCGGGCATCGTCGTCGGCAAAGCCCAGTCCGATGTCATCGTGGCAGCGCGCATAGTTGAGCCAGGTCGCGCGCTCCAGTTTGGCCGGCAGATGCTGGATGCCCAGATTGAGCAGTTTGGCATTGCGGGTCGCCACCCCGTCCCACAGCAACGACATCAGGGTGGCGTTGTAGGCGATCTCGCATTCCTTCGCCATGATCGCATCCTCGCCGAAATACTTGCTGATCTCGCTTGGCGCGACGATCGCTTCGGCGATGAACAGCACACCCGGCGCCGTCACCTGGCAGCAATCCTTCATCAGTTGCAACAGCAGGTGCGCCTCGCGCTCGTTCTGGCAGGTGCTGCCGAGTTTCTTCCACAGAAAGGCCACCGCATCCATGCGCAGGATGTCCGCCCCCTTGTTGGCCCAGAACAGGATGATGTCGACCATCTCGATCAGCACGGCAGGATTGCGGTAATTCAGATCCCACTGGTAGGTGTTGAAGACCGTCATCACCCATTTGCCCATCGCCGCATCCCAGGTGAAGTTGCCGGGCGCATTGACCGGGAATACTTCCGGCATCGTTTCCTCATACGCGTCCGGCATCTCGCGGTCATCGAACACGTAGTAGTAATCCTGATATTTTTTATCTCCCCGGCGCGCCTGCTGCGCCCATTCGTGCTGGTCCGAAGTGTGGTTGACCACCACATCCAGCACCAGCAGCATCTCGCGCTTGCGCATGGTGGCGGCCAATGCCCCGACATCTTCGTTGCTGCCAAAACGCGTATCCACCTTGCAAAAGTCGCGCACCGCATAACCGCCGTCGCTGGCGCCTTCCGGACAATCCAGAATGGGCATCACATGCAGCAGGTTGATGCCCAGATCCTGCAGATAGGGCAGCCTGGCGCGCAAACCCTTGAGGTCGCCGGCGTAGCGGTCGCAATACAGCGCCATGCCCACCCATTTCTGGCTGAGGAACCAGTTGTAGTCGCGCTCGCGCGCCAGATCGGATTTGCGCAGATGCGGCGCGCGCTCGATATAGCGCTGGGCCAGCGTCTCGACCAGACTGACCATTTGCCGCTTGAAGTCGGCACGCTCGCCGTAGAGCAGATGGAACAGGGAGTGGATGGTGTAAAAATTCGCCCCCAGCCGGGTATAGAAATGGCGCAACCGCAGCTCGCCGATCTCCGGCTTGAGCTCCTGCAATATCTCGTTGAGCATGGCGTGTGAGGCTTGTTCGTACATTGTCAGCTTTCCTTGTCAGTCTGTTGCCGCAGCCAGCCATCCGCTTCCGGCCAGAAATGCGCGGCCCCTTCTAGTATGCCCGCGCTGTAATTGCCGTTCATGCCGAGGTAACCGCCCCGGGCAAAATACAGCGATCGGTGATGGGCGGCAGCGGTCAGCTCCCGCACCTCGCTGGCGGCATTGGCCACCAGCACGCTCGGCACTTCGCTCAACAGGACATCCAGATCGTTGCCGCTATCTCCGGCAAACAGGGTATCCGCCAGCGCGAATTGCTTTGTCTCCATCAGAAAACGGATGGCATGCAATTTGTTGGCACTGGCCGGCAGCACATCGAGCAGTCCCAGCGCGACCGCCTCATCCATGCTGTAAATCAGGTTGGCTTTGATTCCTTCCCGCGCCAGCACTTCACGCAGGCGTGCAAGCAGTGCCGGAATATCTGCATTCAGATCGAGGTAGAAGCTGAGCTTATGGCGATTCTGTTTTTCCGCTTCCTGCAATGTCAGTGCGGGCGAAATTTGCACCCGATCGCGCAAGGTGTCATGGGATAGCCCGCGCCAGTCGGGGGCAATTTGCGCCGCCCATTCCTTCCAGCTTTCCCAATTCCCGGCGTTGACCCGATAGATCGTGGAACCGACATCGGCAATGGCATAGTCGGGCTGCGGCAAATCGTATTCTTCGATCGCCTGCTCGATCAGCGCCCGATGGCGACCGCTGACGTAGGCCAGCGTGACTTCCTCGCGGCTTGCCAGTTGGGTGAAGCGCTCGCGCGCGCCGGGCGATTCGGCTTGCGCTCCGTTCGGAATCAGGGTGCGGTCAAGATCGGTGCACAACAGCCGGCGCGTCATGGCGCATCCCGTTTGTCGGCGAACAAATCGTAGTGAGCGATCGCCTCCAGAATTCCGGCGGCATGCTGTTGCTGCGCAAAATAGATACTGTCGATGCCGGCCAGATCGGACAATTCAGCCACGTGCTGACTGGCCACGACAGCACCCAGCGTATTGCCCAGCAACATGTCGGTATCGGC
>CAYTZF010000096.1:0-5011 GCA_964442265.1 uncultured Sideroxydans sp. | reverse complement strand
TTGGCCTGGAAGGCGGCTTCCTTCTGGTCGAGCCGGTTGATCGGCTGCCGCTCGACCGTCATCAACTGGCTGACGATGCTGTTGATGTCCAGATTGGTCGAGCCGGTTACCGAGTTGGTTGCCATGATGGTTGTCCGCGTTCAGTGCCTAGGCCTGCTGTTTGACCAGCAGACCTTGCGCACTTTGCGCCTGCCCCTTGTTTAATGTCGCCTGTTGCAATTGTTCCTGCATCTGACCGATGGCTTTCGAGATCGCCAGCATCTCGTCCGAGGGAAACTGGCGAATCACATCGCCGGTTTCCGAATCGACCAGTTTGACCACGGGTTTGCGGCTTTCCTCGTCCACGCTGAATTCCAGATTCTTGTTCGACTGCTGCAAAGCCTTGTTGATGTTCTCGACCGCGCTTTGCAACTGCGCCGCCGTCGGTTCAGTCCTGGCTGCGGGTTTCGGTTCGGTCGCCGCCTGGGCAGCGGGCGCTTCAGAGCGAGTAGCGACATTTGAGTTTTGCGCAATCACGACAACAGGCGCGCCATCGCTGGCGAGCCTGGCAGGCGGTGTCGCCTGAGTCGTGTTACCAATATTCTGGATAAGCATTTTGCCTCTCCTTTATCTCAAAACCCCGGCCGGCTTGCGCCGGCCGGGGATCACGCTACTTAACGCAACAGGGTCAGCACAGTGTTCGGCAACTGGTTCGCCTGCGCCAGCATCGCCGTGCCCGCTTGTTGCAGGATCTGGTTACGGGTCAGCTGTGCGGTTTCCGCCGCAAAGTCGGTGTCCTGAATCCGGCTGCGCGAAGCGGTCAGATTTTCCACCGTCGTAGTCAGGCTGTTGACCACCGAACTGAAACGGTTCTGGATCGCCCCGAGATCTGCTCGCGCGCCGTTGACCGAAGTCAGCGCCGCATCAATCGAAGCCAAATTGCTGGCCAGATCAGTCACGCTGGTGATGTCGAGAGCGCTCAACACGGTTCCGGTTGCCGCTACCGTGCCCGTGCCACCCGCCATACCTGCGCCGGCGACAGCAATGCTCGAAACGGCACTGCCTGCCGGGCGAGCAAAGTCAAAACTCACGGTGCTGGTTTTGGCAGTGGCGCCGGTGACTGTGGACAGGCCGAAATCGGCTATTGTTGTTGCCACGGCTGTTCCCAAGGTAATCGCACTGACATCGATATTGCGGCCATCGGCAGCCGTCAATGTTAATCCGGTTCCGACATCGGTGGCTACCACGCCAGTGGCACCCGACTGGGCATTGATGGCAGTGAGCGCATTGGTGCGATTGGTGGCGGCGTTGAGCGTCGCATCGACATTGATAGTGACGCCATTCAGCACAAAAGAGGCGGTGCCGGCGGTTGTGGTCGAAACTGCCTGTACGCTGGTCAGCGTGTTCACGGCCGCCGTTGCGGTTAGTCCGCTGACACCGGCGTTATTGACTGCGGCAGCGATAGCTTTGGCATCGGTAGTCACGGCTGCGGTGGTTACATTGGTGCCGCCGGTGACAGTCAGGGTGATCGCGGCGGCGGCGCCATTGGTAATCACGCCGGAAGAGAGATTGGAGAAGCCTTGAAATCCTCCCAGCACACTCGAACGCGCATTGGCGACATTACTTACGCTGATTTGATCGTTGACTGTGCCACCCGCGCCCACCTGGAACACTTGCGATGTGAATGAGCCGTCCAGCAGTTTTACACCGTTGAACGAGGTGTTTTGCGCGACACGGTCGATTTCATTGACCAGTTGCGTCACTTCACCCTGCAGGGCGGCGCGGTCTGATGCGCTGTTGGTGGCGTTGGCGGATTGAATCGTCAGCTCGCGAATCCGCTGCAGGTTGTTGCCCACTTCACTCAATGCGCCTTCCGCCGTCTGCGCCAGCGAAATTCCGTCGTTCGCATTACGGGCGGCTTGCTGGTTGCCGCGGATCTGCGAAGTCATCCGGTCGGTAATCGCCAAGCCTGCGGCATCGTCACGGGCGCTGTTGATACGCAAGCCGGAAGACAGACGCTGCAAAGAAGTTTGCAGCGCGCTTTGCGAACTGTTCAGGTTACGTTGGGCATTCAGCGACGCGATGTTGGTATTGATGATTGAGGGCATTTTAATTCTCCTTGATCTGATTCACTCACACGGCTTGGGGCCGCTTACGCCGGTTGGCTGTTTTGTGCTGCACAGCAACCGCCGTTGAACCAGTTATCGGAGTGTTTCGGGGAAACTTTAGAGGAATTTTTATCGTAACCCTCAATTGGCGGCAACCACGCGGTTCTTGCCGGTCTGTTTGGCCTGATACATGGCCTTATCGGCACGTCCCAGCAAATCTTCCTGGTCTTCGTTCTCAAGGCGCAGGGCCACCCCGGCGCTGAAGGTGACCAGGACCTTTTCGTTGTTGTGCAGGAAGAACTTCTTGGTCAGGTCGCGTTGCAGGCGCTGGATGATCTCCACCGCTGCGTTCAGGTCAGTGTCGGGCAAAATGACCACGAATTCCTCGCCGCCGTAGCGTCCCACCGCATCGGTCGGGCGCACGGTTTCTTTGATCACCTGGGTCAGGTGGGTGAGAGCGAGGTCGCCGACCTGGTGGCCGAGGGTGTCATTCAGCTTCTTGAAATCATCGATGTCGATGAGGGCGAGGCTGAGTGGCGTCCGGTTGCGATCCGAGCGTTTAAGTTCGACATCGACGGCTTCATCCAGGCCGCGCCGATTCAGCGCCCCGGTGAGCTGGTCTTCGCGCACCAGCTCGCTCACCTGCATCAGTTCCTGTTCCAGCTCCTTGATGCGGTTTTCGGCTTTGTCCGCCTGTTTCTTGGTGGTCAGCAATTCTTCGTGCGAACGCAGGGCACTGGCCTGGATGACCCGGGTGTCCTGCATGATGTCATCCAGCAAATGGCTGAGGTCGGTCAGGTTGTTGGTCTTGCCGATTCGTTGGCTGTAGCCCTCGATCTTCCGGTGATAGTCGCCGGTGCTCTCGGTGAGGTTGCCCAGACGGTCGATGAAGGTGGTCATCAGGCTTTTCAGCGTGGTCTTGGCATCGTTCAGGCTTTGCTTCAGTGTGCTTTGCTTGATGATGGCGTCGCGCAGACTGCGTTCCGCGTCGGCGATGGAGCGCTTGTCCAGCGGCTGGGCGATGATTTCCTGCAAGGCACTGATCTGGCCGTGCACCCATTCGTCGTCTGACACCAGTTCGCTCACGTTTTCCACCAGCAGGCGCAGCAGGCGCAGCAATCTTTCCTGAATCTTCACCTTGTCGCCGCCGCGCAGTTCGAGCTTGAGCCAGAACTGGCGCAGCGGTTTGGCCAGTTCGTTGATCCGCGCGGGGTCATTGGTGGCACGCACTTGTGCGGCCAGCCGCTTGATTTCGTCGGCCAGCTCGGGGTGGGTGGTCAGGGTGTTTTCCAGCGATTGCGCCAGCAGCTCGCGCAATTGTTGCAGGATGGCGGCGCTGTCGCTGGCGGGGGCTGGATTTTTTGCCGGGACGGCAGGCGCGACGTCCGGCAACCCGGCGACCAATTCATTGCCGCCCGCGCCTGCTGTTCCCCAGGATTGTTGCAATCCGTTGAGTTTGTCGAACAACACCTCGGGTTTGGCGGAAAAGCGGTTGAGCACGACTTCCAGACCGTCTTTTTTGCGGGTGAGGGTGATGCCCTTGTGCGGGGTTTCCAACTGGCGCAATACGTTGCGGATCAGGTTGGCCCAGTCGAGCACTTCAGCCGCCGCTTCCGTGGCGGCAAGACTCTCGCCGCCCAGTTCACGATAGACACGGGTGAAATTCTCCGGTGTCGGCGGCAGATGGCGCGTACCCAGCAGGCGAATGGTTTCGCGCGCGAACTGGGTCGGGTCTTTGTGGTTGCTCATGGTGGCGGCGTGCTTTCCTGCGTTCTGTCTCGGGGTGGATTATCCGTTATGCCGGGGCGTGCAAAGCGGCGAACAGATGCCGAGTTGTGCCGCAAATCACTTTTTGGGTGGTAGTTTAATCGATCAGGTGGTTACTGATCGCGTAATGGATCGCCTCGGCATTGGTCTTCAGTTTCATCTTTTCCAGCAGGCGCAGGCGATAGACGCTGACCGTCTTCGGGCTGAGCGACATGATCTCCGCCATTTCGCTGAGTTTCTTGCCCTGTCCCAGCAGGCACAGGGTCTGGTATTCGCGGTTGGAGAGGGTCTGGTGTGTCAGTTCCTGATAGCCCTGTGTCAGACCTTCAGCCAATTGCTGTGCCAGTTCGCTGCTGATGTATTTTTTGCCCCGGGCGACTTGGCGGATGGCGGTGACCAGCTGCGCCGGGGCGCTCTGTTTGTTGAGATAACCGGCGGCGCCGGTCTTCATGGAACGCAGGGCGTATTGTTCCTCCGGGTGCATGCTCAATATCAGCACGGGCACGGCGGGGTGGGTGCTTTTGATCTGCTTCAGCACATCGATGCCATGTTTGTCGGGCATGCTGATGTCGAGCAGCACGACGTCGTATTCGTTATCGCGGATCATGGCGACCGCCTCCATTCCGCTCCCGGCTTCGCCCGTAACGCGCAGGTCGTCGGTGTCGTCCAATAGTTGTTTCAAGCCGCGGCGGATCAGTTCGTGGTCATCGGCAATCAGGACTTTGAGCATGGTGTGGGTCACTCTTATTCGAACAGAACGTGTTGCATCTCGGGTGGCTGCGTGTCGCCATTCTGGCAGGGCAGTCGCACCGACAGGGTGGTGCCTTGCCCGGGCGCACTGTGCAGTTTGGCTTCGCCGCCGAAGTGGGCGACGCGCTCAAAGATGCCGCGCAGCCCGAACGAGCGCGGTTTGGCGCGGTCTGCATCGCGAATGCCGCGGCCGTTGTCGCTTACGCTCAACTCGACAGTCCCGTCATGGCAGGACAGCGCAATGCCGACTTGTGTGGCCTGTGCATGTTTGGTGATGTTCGCCAGCGCCTCCTGCAGGATGCGGAACAGCGAGATGGCGATGCGCGGCGCCAGCGGCATGGTTTCATCGTTGTGCCGGAAGTCGCAGGCGATGCCGGCGCGCTGCGAGAATTCCCGCACTTCATTGT
>CAYTZF010000095.1:0-6868 GCA_964442265.1 uncultured Sideroxydans sp. | reverse complement strand
GTTTAATGACGGCGGAAACCAGGGCGCCAATCAGTCCGCCCTGGTTTTGTTTCTGTTCGGCGGACGTGGCGTCAGCCTGTCCCTGCCACAGCAGTTGGCCGCTGTGCAAATCAATGATTCGCCCCTCGACGGCCACCCGGGTGTCGCTGGAGATGACTTTGTAGGTTGTCCCGTCGTCGATCACCCTGACATAGACAGCCGCATCGGCGCCAAAAAATTCATGCAGTTTCTGTGGCGAGACTTCCTGCATGTCGGCGGCATTATCGAGGCCGTTCTGGCGGAATGTTTCGGCAACCAGGGCGATCGGGAACACGTAATAGCCGCCTTCCGCGAGCGGTCGCACAGCATGCGCCCAGACGCCGGCGGTCGCGTTGACTTCCGGCGAGTCGTTGAGCGGCGGCAAAACCAGCATTGATGCCGGACGCGCCTGTTTGAATGCGCTGTAGTCATAGGGTGTCGTGGGAGTGTTGGCGCACGCTGAAAGCAGTGCGGCCAGAGCCAGTGCGCCCGCCGTTTGGGGAGCAAAAATTTTGTAGGGTTTCATTTGTCGGCCTGTTTTGTGTTGGGCGCGCCGAGGCGATTGAGCAATTTATCCATGTATGGGCCGGATTCCGGGAATGCTTCTTTCTCCGCGCGCCACAGATTGCCCGCTTCAGCCGTGTTTCCGGCGGACAGGTAGAGCATGCCCAGGTGCGCGCGGAAACCCGGCGGCAAGGCCTCGCCGGCTACCGCGGCACGCTCCGCCTGCAACTGCAGTTGGGTGATTTGTTCATCGGGCGTGGTTTCCGCCGGCACCAGCGTCTCGTACTGCAGGCGCGGGAAGTTTTCCCATGCATACAATGGCTTTGGCGGCGGTGTGGCACAGCCCGCCAGCAGGCTGGCTAGGGCGATACCGATTGCGCCACGGGTTGCTTGCGCGATGAGTTTCATTGACGCGCACCCTTGTTGCCCCACTGGCCGCCGTCCAGTCCGGTCACCAGGTTGTCAACCGCTTCGCGCATGGCCAGGTCCAGCACCTTGCCGTTCAGTGTGGCATCGTAGCTGGCGGTGCCGCCAAAGCCGATCACTTCACGCTCGGACACCTGGTATTCGCCCGCGCCGCGCGCCGAGTACACCACTTCGGAGGTTACGCTGTTGACGATGTTCAGGGTTATTTTGGCATAGGCGATCTGTTTCTTGCCGCGCCCCAGAATGCCAAACAGCTGTTTGTCGCCAACCGTCTTGCGGCCGAATTCGGAAATGTCGCCGGTGACCACGAATTGGGCGCCGCGCAAGGCCAGACTGCGTCCCTGCAATTTGGCTTCCTTTTCGGTTTCCGCCATGTTTTCTCGGTCTTGCACGCTGAAGCGTTGCGACTGCTGCAGGTGCGCCACCAGGGTGGTTTTGGCCTGGCTACCCAAACGATCCGCGCCGTCGGAGAAGACGCCGCGCAAATAGCCGGAGCGATTGTCAAACTTGCCGACGGAGACCGCAACGCGCGGCCCCGAATACGGCGCGGCCGCAGCTTGTACCTTGGCCACCTGCAGAGCTTGCGAGCTTTCGGTGGTGCACCCGCCCAAAGCGAATATCCCGGCAGTTGCCGCCGCGACCATTATTTTGCCAATCATTGTTCTTCTCCTTTGATGAAATTTAATCGAATGCCCGTTTGCCAAAATACTGCCGGCGCGGATTGTACCCCTGGTACTTGAGGCTGTCTTAAGTCCGGCCGCACGCCAATTTATTGTCCGCCGCGCGCGGCCCGCCCAAGCGGCAAATAGAGCCGGTCAAGCAACGCTTTCCCGCCGCTGAAACTGCCCGCGCTGCGTTTCTCAATCAAGGACTGGCGGATGCGGCGCAGCAATCTGGCGTAGGGATGGGCGGTCAGGTAGTGGCGCAGCGGGGTGTGGTTGCGGACGATCCCGATGATTTTTTGCGCATTGCCGGGAATCGCCAAATCCAATGGTTCCGGGTGTGCAGCCGACTTTTTTTGCACCATGATCGTGATGTTGCCGCCATCGGGCGAAAGAGAGAGTTCGACAAAAACAAACCCGGCTTTTTCGGTCATTTTGCGCAAGGTGGCCGGGTTAAAGTTGAACAGGTGTGCCTCGTGGAAAGTGCTTTGGGGCGACTGGCAGGTGGCTTCAATATTGGGCACCTCGATCACCAGCATTCCCTCGGGTTGCAGCAGCTCATGCAGTTTCAACAGCACTTCGAAGGGATTTTCGGTGTGTTCCAGCACATGCCAGATGGTGATGAGTTCGAAGTTCTTTTCCGGCGGCGCGACATCCTGCACAAAGCCGACCCGGACGTTCAAGCCATATTCGCGAATTGAATAGTCGGCGTAACCTTTGTTGGGTTCAATCCCCTGCACGTCGTGCCCCAGGGTTTTGAGCAAATAGGCAAACTCACCGCCGCCCGAGCCGATATCCAGGACGCGCATTTTTTTTGCCAGCAGTCGCCGGATTTTTTCGTGGCGAGACAAGGCCACATTGGCGGCTCTCAATATGTGCTTGGGTTTGGGGGAGTAAGTGCCCTTGTAACTGACCCGGTAATCATCCTCGTAGAAATCGCGCGGGTTATGCGGTAGCGGGTCTGACCAAACGAGCCCGCACTTTGGGCAAATCACAGTTCTCAACGGTGTGTTGCTGCGGCAGCGTTCGGCAAGCACAAGAGCGCCGCCGGCGCCGCACAGATAACACGCTGCCGCACCCGATGCCAACTGATTCAATTCATTCACCATCTTTATCCTTGCCAGGTTGCGCGCCCACAGCGGGCGCGCGGGTTAAAAAAAGCTGCTTCCCGCAGCGGCCGATCACAGGTTGAAAATAGTCCAATTGTAAAACGCGGCGCAAAACTGTGGGCGGCTTTGCCGGGGTCGGCCCGGTCGCAGTGGCGTGCCGCCGCAATGCTATAATCCGGTCCCGTTTTTAGGTGCTGGTTCATGTCCGCTGTCCTCAACTTAAAATCCCATTTATCCGATTTATTCGCGCAGGCGTTGCGCGCGGTGTCCCCCGAGCATGACGGGGCGTCAGTGCTGATTGAACGTCCGAAGCAGGCCGCGCACGGCGATTACGCCTGCAATCTGGCGATGCAACTGGCCAAGCCGCTGCGCAAGTCGCCGCGCGATATTGCACAGGCGCTGATTGCGGCGTTGCCGACGTCCGAGGTCATCGACAAAGTCGAAATTGCGGGCGCGGGTTTCATCAATGTGTTCATCACCACGGCGGCGAAGCGGGATGTGGTGCACGGCGTGCTGGCAGCCGGGGCGGGTTACGGCCATATCCATGTCGGCGGCGGTCGCAAGGTGGGCGTTGAGTTCGTTTCGGCCAATCCGACCGGGCCGCTGCATGTCGGCCACGGGCGCGGCGCGGCGGTGGGCGATTGCCTGTGCAACGTGCTGCATGCGGCGGGCTGGAGTGTGACACGCGAGTTTTATTACAACGACGCCGGGGTGCAGATCGACAATCTGACGCGCTCGGTGCAGTTGCGCTGCAAGGGCATCACGCCGGACGATCCGGAATGGCCGGAGTCGGGCTATCGCGGCGATTACATCCTGGATGTGGCCAAAGCCTATATGGCAAAAGAGCCCGTAGAAGCAGATGACCAACATACTGTTGGCAAAGGCGATGCCGAGGATGCCGAGGCGATTCGTCATTTTGCCGTGGCTTATCTGCGCCGCGAGCAGGATCTGGATTTGCGCGCCTTCCAGGTGGAGTTCGACGTGTTCTCGCTGGAATCGGCGCTGTACAGCGAAGGCAAGGTTGAAGAGACGGTGCAGCGGCTCATCGCCAGCGGCCACACTTACGAGCAGGACGATGCACTGTGGCTGCGCACCACGGATTTCGGCGACGACAAGGACCGCGTGATGCGCAAGACGGATGGCGGCTACACCTACTTCGTGCCGGACGTGGCCTACCATCTGGAGAAATGGCGGCGCGGCTTCGGGCGCGTGATCAACGAGCAGGGTTCGGATCACCATTCCACCATCACCCGCGTGCGCGCCGGCTTGCAGGCGCTCGATGCCGGCATTCCCACGGGTTGGCCGGATTACGTGCTGCATCAGATGGTGACCGTGCTGAAAAACGGCGAAGAAGTGAAAATTTCCAAGCGCGCCGGCAGCTATGTCACGCTGCGCGACCTGATCGACGAAGTGGGCTGCGACGCGACACGCTACTTCCTCGCCGCGCGCCATCCCGATTCGCAACTGGTGTTCGACATTGATCTGGCGAAATCGCAGAGCAACGACAATCCGGTGTATTACATCCAGTATGCCCACGCCCGCATTCATGCGGTGCTGACACAATGGGGCGGAGACCGGCAGGTTTTGCATCAGGTGGAGGTGAGTGCGCTGGACAACGAATATGAAACCGCCCTGTTGCAGCGTCTGATCGATTTTCCGCAGGTGATCGAGCTGGCGGCGGAAGACCTCGCGCCCCACCAGATTGCTTTCTATCTGAAGGAATTGGCGGCGGATTTCCATAGCTATTACAATGCCTCGCGTTTTCTGGTCGAGGACGAGAGACTCAAGCTCGGTCGGCTGGCGCTGATCGCGGCCGTGGCGCAGGTGTTGCGGAACGGATTGGCGCTGCTCGGTGTCACAGCGCCCGAGCAAATGTAGTTTGACGAAGGAATTGAAGATGGCAAATGGCGGCACAACACAAAAGAGATCCAGGACGATCGCCGCGATGATCGTCGGTATCGCGCTCGGTGTAACAATCGCCGGATTTGTTGCCTGGTACATGACGCAGAAGAATCCTGCATCGTTCAAAGAGCCGCCTGTTGCGCGCGATGCCGCCAAACCATTGCCGCCGCCGGCGGCCACACCGCCTGCGTCGCGCGCGCCTGCAGCGAATCAAACCCGGGAGTTTGAGTTCTACCGCGTGTTGCCCGACAAGGCGGATGGAAAGGCGCCACGCACCCCGTCGCCTGCGGTCAAGCCGAGTACTACACCGGGCGTGAAACCGGGCGACACAACACCTTATCTTGTCCAGGCCGGTTCGTTCCAGAACGCCGCCGATGCGGAAAAACTTAAAGCCAAGCTGGCCCTGGTCGGCCTGGAAGCGAGCGTGCAGAGTGTCGATCTGCCCGGCAGGGGGATCTGGCATCGCGTGCGTCTCGGCCCATATCAGGGACTGAACGCAGCAAATGAAACGATCGCCAATTTGAAATCGAACGGTGTCGCCAACGCCACCGCCCTCCACGCCCAATAAAAGGAGATGCAGATGAAACAGTTTTATAAGCTGATTGCGGTACTACTGTTGCTGGTTGCCACACAAGTCCAGGCGGATGTTGTGGCCGGCCGGGATTACAAGGTGATGAGCCCGGCACAGCCGATCAGCAGTGGCAGCAAGATCGAGGTGCTGGAATTTTTCTTTTATGGTTGCCCCCATTGCTATCACCTGCACGGCCCGTTGGGCGCGTGGGAGAAGAAGATGCCCGGCGATGTTGAACTGCAATCCGTGCCGGTCATCTTCCGCGATACCTGGGAGCCGATGGCGCGCACTTTTTATGCGCTGGAGGCGATAGGTGAGGGCAAGCGCCTGCATGACGATCTGTTTGACGCCTGGAATGTGCACAATACCGATTTGGGCGACGAGCAGAAGATCACCGCATTTGTGGCCAAGCGCGGGGTGGATGCCAAAAAATTCGGCGCGGCGTACAACTCGTTCTCGCTCGCCGGCAAAGTCGCGCGCAGCAACCAGCTGGTGCGCAGTTATGGCGTGCGTGGCACGCCGACCATCGCGGTGGACGGCAAATACATCATCACCGGGCTGGAGCCGGCGGACACCGTCCGCGTGCTGAACGAAGTGATCGAGATCGCGCGCAAGGAACGCAGCAAGCGTTGAAGCAGGATTTAGGAACTAGGATTTAGGATTTGGAGGGGTTGGGTTTACCGGCCGGAGAGATGGGTATACGAGAGAAGAACCGGTGCCGACTTTGACTAAATCCAAAATCCTAAATCCTGGATCCTTGGTCATCACCGGCGCGTCGAGCGGCATCGGTCTGGCCCTTGCGCGCCATTATCTTGAGCGCGGCGCATTCGTCGCCGCCTTTGCCCGCCGCGGCGAGTTGCTGCAAACCCTTGCAGCGGAATTTCCCGATAAAGCTTTTTGCTACGCGCTGGATGTGCGCGATGCGGCGGCGATCCGTGCCGCCGCCGCCGATTTCATCGCGCGCGCCGGTGTGCCGGACATTGTCATCGCCAACGCCGGTGTCAGCCGCGGCACCCTGACCGAACACGCCGAGGACATTGAGGCCTTTCAGCAGGTGATGGACATCAATGTGCTCGGCATGGCGAAGATCTTTCAGCCGTTCATCGCGCCCATGCGCGCGGCACAGCGCGGCAAGCTGGTCGGCATCGCCAGCGTTGCCGGTTTTCGCGGCCTGCCCGGTTCGGAAGCCTATTCCGCCTCCAAGGCGGCGGCGATCTCCTATCTGGAAAGTCTGCGTGTCGAGTTGCGCGACAGCGGGATCAAGGTGGTGACGATTTGCCCCGGTTACATTCGCACGCCGATGACCGACGTGAACAATTTCCCCATGCCTTTCCTGCTTGACGCGGATGACGCGGCGCGGCGCATTGCTCGGGTGATTGGGCGCGGCACCACGTTTGCCGTCATCCCGTGGCAGATGGCCGTGGTAGGTTGGTTGTTGCGCCGACTGCCGAACTGGCTGTACGACCGATTGTTCAACAAGGCGCCGCGCAAGCCGCGCAGCGCGGGCTGATGGCCATTTATAAAAAATTCATCAAGGGCGGCGTGCCGGAATATCTGGCGCGCTATTACTGGTGGGCCTATCTGTGGGACAAGAGCATCTGGTTCTTCGATCACCAGCCGATTATCAACGCCATTCTGTTTGGGCAGTACGACACGCTGCTCAATAAAACGCTGGC
>CAYTZF010000094.1:0-2277 GCA_964442265.1 uncultured Sideroxydans sp. | reverse complement strand
GCAATACACCGCCTGCGCGCCAAGTTGCGCCGCCAGTTGCGGAATCAGTTGCCGCGCGCTGCCATGCAGGACATGCAAAGTGCTGCCCAGTTGCTCCAGCGCCTGCTTCACTTCCCGCACGCTGTGCCAGATGAATTCCACTCGCCGGTCGGCCTTGTCTGCCAGCGCATCGAGGATGCCGGTATCAAACACAAAGACGCAATGCACCGGGCGACCGACCTTAAGCGCGTGATACAGCGCGGCATGGTCATGCAAACGCAAGTCACGACGGAACCAGCAGACGGAAACGGGGATATTTTCGGGCATGGGGCGAATTGTGCAGGCTGGCACCAAAAGCTACAATGCCGCCATGTCAGACATCAACCTCACCAACCACTTTCTGATCGCCATGCCGGCGATGACGGATCCGTTCTTCGCCAAATCGCTTACCTATGTGTGCGAGCACAACGACGAGGGCGCGATGGGCATTGTGGTGAACCGCCCGATCAGCCTGACCCTGAGCGAGTTGTTCGCCCAGATCAACATGCCGCTCAATCAGGCCGAACTGGACGACATGCCGGTGCATTTCGGCGGTCCGGTGCAGACCGACCGCGGTTTCGTGCTGCACGATGCCGGCGGCAAGTGGCAATCGACGATGCAGGTCAACAACCGGGTCAACCTCACCACCTCGAAAGATATCCTGCAAGCCCTGGGCGAAGGCAAAGGTCCGCAACACCTGCTGGTTTCGCTCGGTTATGCCGGCTGGTCCAGGGGGCAACTGGAACAGGAACTGGCCGACAACGCCTGGCTCAGCGTTCCCGCCAATGAACATATCCTGTTCGATTTGTCGGCTGAACAGCGCCTGCCGGCGGCGATGGCCCTGCTCGGCATCGATTACGCCACGCTGTCCGAGGAAGCGGGACATGCCTGAGAAGGCAGGATTCGGGATTCAGGATTCAGGATTCGGTAAATCGGCGGCGGAAATTGAAAACCATGGTTTAAACCAGGAACAACCCAAAACGCCCCGGACCCGGAATCCGGAATCCGGTATCCTTTCCGGCACCCTGCTCGCTTTCGATTTTGGCACTCAACGCATCGGCATCGCCATCGGCAATAAGCTCTCCGCCAGTGCCCGTCCGCTCGCCACCATCGCCGACGAAAAGAATGATGCGCGCTTTGCGGCCATCGCCGCCCTGCTCAGGGAATGGCAGCCTGACGCGCTGGTGGTCGGCCTGCCCTGCAATGACGACGGCACCCCGCACGAGATGACCGCGCGTTGCCGCCGTTTCGCCAACCAACTGAAAGGACGCTTTAATTTGCCGACGATTCTGGTCGATGAGCGTTATACTTCCGCCGCCGCCAGCAGCGCGCTGGACGAAGCGGGAATCCATGGCCGCAAGCAAAAACCCCTGCTCGACCAGTATGCCGCGCAGCAGATACTGCAAGCGTACTTTGACGAACCCGGCGCAGGAATTTACGCATGAACAATCCTCAATTGAACAAGCACGGTGAACTACAGCATCTGCTGACCACCGAAGGCTTGCCGGTGCGCATCGTGCGCGACATCCTCGACCGCGCGAGCGAGTTCGTCGATCTGGCCGAATCGCGCGAGATCAAAAAGGTCCCGCTGCTGCACGGCAAGTCGGTGTTCAACCTCTTCTTCGAGAACAGCACGCGCACCCGCACCACCTTCGAGATCGCGGCCAAGCGCCTGTCCGCCGACGTGGTCAATCTCAACATCGGTTCGTCCTCCACCAGCAAGGGCGAGACACTGCTCGACACCGTGGACAACCTGTGCGCGATGCACGCCGACATGTTCGTGGTGCGCCACGCCAGCAGCGGCGCCGCGCATCTCATCGCCAGCCATGTCGCGCCGGACATCCACGTGATCAACGCCGGCGACGGCCGCCACGCACACCCGACGCAGGCGCTGCTCGACATGTTCACTATCCGCCGCTACAAAAAGGAATTTCACAACCTGACCGTCGCCATCGTCGGCGATGTGTTGCACTCGCGCGTGGCGCGCTCGCAGATCCACGCGCTGACCACCCTCGGTGTGCCCGAAGTGCGCGTGGTCGCGCCGAAAACCCTGCTGCCGTCGCAGGTCGAGAAACTCGGCGTGCGCGTGTTCCACGACATGGAGCAGGGTTTGAAGGGTGTCGATGTGGTGATGATGCTGCGCCTGCAGAACGAGCGCATGCAGGGCGCGCTGCTGCCCTCGGCGCAGGAATATTTCAAATACTACGGCCTGACACAGGAACGTCTGGCGCTGGCCAAACCGGATGCCATCGTGATGCA
>CAYTZF010000093.1:0-3757 GCA_964442265.1 uncultured Sideroxydans sp. | reverse complement strand
TTTTGCTGCTGGCAGGCTGGGATGCGTGGAAACATAAAGTGGATGCCACGCCCGCATGGCCGTTCGTTGCTGCGGCAATCGCCGCATGGCTGCTGGTCGCCAGCACGGCCTGGCATGGCGGCGAGCTGGTTTACCGGCATGGGCTGGGGGTGATGTCCCTGCCTCAAGCGGAGGGGACGGGTCATACCCATGAGCACGGCACAGGGCACGGCAATATGCCCGCGCCAGAGGAAGCCGCACCGCATGAGGACGGCCATGCCCATGGCCACGATGGCAGCGCGAACGGCGAACTCCCGAACGATGCGGGCGCGGCCTCCGCGAAAACCGGACATAGCCATGCGCCGGGAACGCCGCCGCACCAGGATTAACCTTGTTTCTTCGGACTTCAATTGCGAACAGGAGCTACAAATAATGACTACCGTCCAATTTAATGAAAGGAGAAAGGAAAAATGAGCAAATTTACCGAAGGCAAGGTAGTGGCAAAACGTTGCTGGGCAGAGCGGTTGTACTCGTTGCAGGTGGAGGCCGAAGTTGCACCGTTCCAGGCCGGACAGTTCACCAAACTGGCGCTCAACATTGACGGCGAAGTCGTCGCCCATCCCTACTCCTTCGTTAATGCGCCGGGCGAAAAGCCGCTGGAATTCTATTTCATCGAGGTGCCGGGCGGGTTGCTCACCCTGCGCCTGGCCGCGCTCGAAGCGGGTGACACAATTTTGATTGCGCCGAACGCCGCCGGATTCCTCACCCTTGCCGAGGTGCCCGAAGCGGAACACTTATGGCTGCTCTCGACCGGCACCGGCATCGGACCGTTCCTCTCTATCCTGAAAACCGCAGAACCGTGGCAGCGCTTCGAGCGCATCGTGCTGGCACATGCAGTGCGCCATGCCGACGAACTGGCTTATGGCGAAACGATCCGCGGTTTCGCGCAACAGCATGGCGAACATTTCCGTTTCGTGCCTTTCGTCAGCCGCGAGGAGACGGATTTCGCGTTGCGCGCGCGCATCCCTGAGGCGATTGGCGATGGCCGACTGGAAGCCAGGGCTGGTGTTGCGCTTGCGCCGGATAGTTCGCAAGTGATGCTGTGCGGCAATCCGGACATGCTGCGCGATACGACTGAAACATTGCTTGCGCGCGGGCTAAAGAAAAACCGGCGCAGCGATCCCGGCCACATAACGGTAGAAAGTTATTGGTAAGCATGGCACAAGCACACGAAAAGACAGGCATTCAGGAACAGGCAGATGCCGACTTCGCCGAAGCGCTGGCGGAGGCTTTGGACATGCGCGAGCATGAAACCGGCGACCACTCCAAACGGGTCGCCTGCCATACCCTGGTGCTGGCGCGGCGCTTCACCGCCGACCCAATTCAGTTGCAGGAGATTTACTGGGGGGCGCTGCTGCACGATATCGGGAAGATTGGTGTGTCAGACACCGTGCTGTTGAAACAGGGGGCGCTCGATGCAGCGGAGTGGCAGGAAATGCGTACTCACCCCGAAAAGGGATACCGCATCGTCTCGCAGATTCCGGGCATGAAAGAAGCCGCCGAAATCGTGCTCAGCCACGAAGAGCGTTTCGACGGCAGCGGTTATCCGCGCGGATTGCATGGCGAAAAAATCTGTCCGGGTGCGCGCCTGTTCGCGGTTATCGATACGCTGGACGCGATGACTTCGGATCGTTCCTATCGCAAGGCGCTGTCGTTCGATCAGGCGCGCGCGGAAATCATACGCATGAGCGGCACGCAATTTGACCCGGTGGCGGTGCAGGCATTTCTGGCGGAGGAATCAACCTTGCGCGAAATGGTGGAAGCCAAATGCATGCAGCCCCACGATTCCGACATTTCACCCATCAACCACAACAAGGAATAAGCCATGACATCCCATAAAGATCCGGTTTGCGGCATGGAAGTTGACACTGACAGCCCGCATCACCTGGAACATGCGGGTCAGCATTATTATTTTTGTTCAAGCAACTGCCTGCACAAATTTCAGGCCAACTCCGCCGAATATCTCGAATCGGTTTGGGTTAATGCGGTTCCCGCAGATCACGCGAAACCAGATGTTCCGGCAACGGGTGGCTACACCTGCCCGATGCACCCGGAGGTGCGCCAAGCCAATCCCGGCTCGTGCCCAAAGTGCGGCATGGCGCTGGAGCCTGTCGCCCCTGTCGCAGCGACAGCGGTCGAATACACTTGCTCGATGCATCCCGAGATTGTACGCAACGAACCGGGCAATTGCCCGATCTGCGGCATGGCGCTGGAACCGCGCAATGCAGTGGCGGAAGACAACGTGGAATTGAAAGACATGACACGGCGCTTCTGGCTCAGCACCGTGCTGGCTTTACCGGTATTCGCGCTGGCGATGATCACCGACCTGTTGCCGCAGGCGATGCCGAAATCCGTTTCGATGCTGACCGTGCAATGGATCGAGTTCGCGCTGGCAACACCCGTGGTGTTATGGGGCGGCTGGCCGATCTTCCAGCGTGGCTGGGTATCGGTGGTGAACCGCAGCCTCAACATGTTCACCCTGATCGCGCTCGGCGTCGGCGTGGCGTGGAGCTACAGCGTGGCGGCGATGCTGTTGCCCGATATCTTTCCACCGACGATGCACACCATGGGTGATCTGGTGCCGGTCTATTTCGAGGCGGCGGCGGTCATCATGGCACTGGTGTTGCTGGGACAGGTGATGGAATTGCGCGCGCGCAGCCAGACCAGCACGGCGATCAAATTGTTGCTGGGGCTTGCACCCAAGACCGCGCGCATCGTGCGCTCCCCTCACCCCAACCCTCTCCCACAGGGCGAGGGAGCGATCGAATCGCTGCGCGAATTTCTCCTTAACAGCAGTGAGGAAGATATTCCGCTGGAACAGGTGCAGCCGAACGATGTGCTGCGCGTGCGTCCCGGCGAGAAGGTGCCGGTGGACGGCGTGGTGCTGGAAGGCGTGAGTGCGCTGGACGAATCCATGGTCACCGGCGAATCCATCCCGGTGGAAAAGACGACGGGCGCGCGGCTGATCGGTGCCACGGTGAACGGCACGGGGAGTTTGCTGATGCGCGCCGAGCGCGTCGGTGCCGACACGCTGCTGGCGCAGATCGTCCACATGGTGAGCGAGGCGCAGCGTTCGCGCGCGCCGATCCAGCGGCTGGCCGACGTGGTTGCCGGATATTTCGTGCCGGCGGTGGTGTTGGCGGCACTCGCCACGCTGGCGATATGGGGGCTCTGGGGGCCGGAGCCGCGCCTGGCGCATGCCGTGGTCAACGCCGTGGCGGTGCTGATCATCGCCTGCCCCTGCGCGCTGGGACTGGCCACGCCGATGTCCATCATGGTCGGCACCGGGCGCGGCGCGACACTGGGCGTGCTGATCAAGAATGCCGAAGCGCTGGAAACCATGGAGAAGGTGAACACGCTGGTGGTGGACAAGACCGGCACCCTGACCGAGGGCAAACCGAAACTGACCTCGGTCGTCTCACTGGCCGGATTCGACGCCGACGAAGTGCTGCGACTGGGCGCCAGCCTGGAGCGCGCCAGCGAGCATCCGCTGGCGGCGGCCATCGTGCAAGGCGCACAGGAAAAGAACATCGAACTCACCGCAGTAAGCGAGTTCCGCTCGGTCACCGGCAAAGGGGTGACCGGGACAGTAGAAGGTAACGCAGTGGCATTGGGCAATCTGAAATTGTTCGAGGAATTGCACATTGATGCAGGTGATCTGCCGGTGCGCGCCGAGGCACTGCGCGCAGACGGCCAGACCGTGATGCTGCTGGCGATT
>CAYTZF010000092.1:0-18299 GCA_964442265.1 uncultured Sideroxydans sp. | reverse complement strand
GAGCGAACCCGCTGACAAACTGCGCATCGACAAATGGCTGTGGGCGGCGCGCTTTTTCAAGACGCGCAGCATCGCCGCCGACGCGATCGAGAGCGGCAAAGTGACGATGGACGGCGCGCGCGTCAAACAGGCGAAGACCGTTGGCGTGGGTGATCACATCGTCATCCGCCTCGGGCCTTACCAGCACGAGGTCGAGGTGCTCGGTCTCTCGGGCAAGCGCGGCCCGGCGCCGGTGGCGCAAAAGCTGTATCGCGAGACCAACGCGAGCAAACAGCGGCGCGCGGTGCAGGCGGAGCAGAACAAGCTGCTGCCGCAGTCCGATCTCAAGGGGCGGCCGACCAAGCGCGACCGGCGCGAGATCGAACGCATGGTGGATGGCGGGCGTGCGCCGCGCAAGAGCGCATGGGGTGATTTCGAGTGAAAGCGCAACGTTCATCCGGTTTTGCAGGTCGGGTTTTAAAAGGTTTTGTAGGTCGGGTTTCAACCCGACAGACCCATCCCGCCACTCTCGAATCTGTCGGGTTGCACCCGCAAGGGGTAGGCCGTGGTTGTACGGGGCTAAAGCCCCAACAACACACGCACAAACCCGACCCACAAGAAACAGATGGCCCGTAACGGCTTGCGCGATGAACGACAACGACATGCAACTTCGCATCATCCGCGCCCTGCATCATCCGCAGTGTTATCCGCATGCCGCAAAAAACATCCGCGTGATCGAGACACACATCTCGTGGGTCGTGCTGGCGGGGGCATTTGCCTACAAGATCAAGAAAGCCGTCAATCTCGGTTTTCTCGATTACACGAAATTGGCCGCACGCAAGCATTATTGCGCCGAAGAAATCCGTCTCAACCGGCGCACCGCGCCAGACTTGTACCTCGATGTCGTCGCCATCGGCGGCACACCGGACGCGCCGCGCTTCGGTGGCGAGCCGGTGTTCGAATATGCGGTAAAGATGAAACGTTTCGGCGCGGCAACGTTGATGGACAGATTACTGGCGCGGGACAAAATCCTGCCGCGCCACATCGATGCGCTGGCCGCCACGATCGCCGATTTCCATGCGCGCCTGCCGCCCGCCCAAACGGATTCGGTGCATGGCACTGCCGAGTCGATAGGGCGAATCGCGCGGCAAAACCTCGACCAGTTGCGCCCCTTGTTGCATTCCGGCATCGATGTGCAAAACCTGGCAGCACTGGCGCAGGCGACGGAAGCCGAGTGTGCCGCCTGTGCGGAAATTTTTACCGCGCGCCGCGCGCAGGGTTTTGTGCGCGAATGCCACGGTGATCTGCATCTGGGCAACATCGCCCTGATCGACGATGTGCCGCTGCCGTTCGACGGCATCGAGTTCGACCCCGCCCTGCGCTGGATCGACGTGATGGACGAACTGGCTTTTGTGATGATGGACCTGTTGCATCACGGGCGGATAGATTATGCGTGGCGCTTGCTCAACGCTTGTCTTGAAGCGACCGGCGACTATGCCGGCATCGCCGTGCTGCGTTTTTATCTCGTCTACCGCGCCGCCGTGCGCGCCAAGGTCAGCGCCATCCGCGCCGGGCAGGCGGGCATCAGCCGGCACGCGCAACAGACGGAAATGGCGTCCTGCCGCGATCACCTCGCGCTGGCGCAACGTTGCCTGAACGATCGTCGTGCCGCGCTCATCATCACCCACGGCCTGCCCGGCTCGGGCAAGACCACGTTCTCGCAATACTTCATCGAGCAGATGGGCGCCGTGCGCATCCGCTCAGATGTCGAGCGCAAGCGCCTGCATGGACTCACAGCATTGGAGAGTAGTCGCGACGCGGAGCTGTTTGTAGGTCGGGTTTCAACCCGACATGTCGGGTTGAAACCCGACCTACAACCGCGTCAGCGCGCGCAGGCCGGTGATATTTATAACGCGGCGGCGACAAAAAGAACCTATGCGCGCTTGCACGAATTGGCGCGGAAGATGTTGCGGGCTGGATATATCGTGATCGTCGATGCCGCGTTTTTGCAGCGCGCCGAGCGCGAGCAATTCCGCCAGCTCGCGCATGACTTGTCCGTGCCGTTCGCCATTGCCAGCCTGCATGCTCCAGAGAACGCACTGCGCCAACGCCTGAACCAACGCCAGCATGACGCATCGGAAGCGGATGTGGCGGTGCTGGAAAAATTGCGGTCAGTGCAGCAACCGCTTGCCGCCGGAGAGCGTGCAGGGTCGGCGCGTTTCACCACCGCGCAGGCGCCGGACAGCAAAACCAATGCGCAGGCGTGGCGCAAACTGGGTTTGATATTGAGGAAATCCTGAGTAGAGTGAAACTTGTGCAGCGATTCGTTTGCCCCCGGGGGAAGGACGGGATAAACGGGGATGGCGAGTTTCGCCATCGGACATGGCGGATCGCCGCGCCCGTCAGCGCTTGCCGGTCTTGTGCCGGTACATCGCGGAATCGGCGGCGGAGATTAGCGCAGCGGTGCTGTCGCCATCCTGCGGGTAACAGGCGATACCGATGCTGCCGTCGGATTGCAATGCAATGTCGCGATAAGGAACCGGCCGGGACAGCGAGGTTTTTAGCTTGTCCCTGATCTGTGCAATGGCCGCCTCGTCGCCAATATCTT
Organism: uncultured Sideroxydans sp.; assembly: GCA_964442265.1. Classification (GTDB taxonomy): domain Bacteria; phylum Pseudomonadota; class Gammaproteobacteria; order Burkholderiales; family Gallionellaceae; genus Sideroxyarcus. Next base: position 15,712 of record CAYTZF010000092.1, on the reverse strand, counting down.
CCACCAGCACCACGAACTCATCGCCGCCCAGGCGTGCGGCAATGTCGGTCTCGCGCACGATCATGCCCAACCGTTCTGCCACGGTTTGCAGCACCCGGTCCCCTGCATCATGCCCGTGGCTGTCGTTGGTTTCCTTGAAGCCGTCGAGATCGATAAAAAACAGGGCGAAGCGGGTTTTCTGCCGCCTGGCGCGCGCCAGCGCCAAATCAAGACGTTCCAGAAACAGGCGGCGGTTGGGCAGGCCGGTGAGCGCGTCATAGCTGGCCAGATGATCGAGCGCTTCGCGTTGCGCGTGCAGGTTTTCGATTTGCTGATTGATTTGCATTTCCATCTGCTCGATGCTGCGCGCCAGTTCGCCGACCTCGTCATTGCGCGCGACCGGCAACGCGCCGATTTTCCCCTGCGCGGTAAAGCGCCTTATCTCATCAACGATATGGCGCAGGGGGCGGCTGAGCGCGCGCGCGAGCAAGGCGGCGAGCAAAATTGCCAGCGCGCTGAAGCCAGAAACGATGCCGAGAATTTGCAGCGCGAGATGGCGGCTGTCCTGGAGTACGCTGGCAAGCGGCTGGGACAGGCCCAGAATGAAGTCTTCCTCGGCAGCCAACCCGGCCAGCGACTGATGAACAAAAGTGGCCACCAGGTCCGGTGCGCCGTTTGCGGCAGGCTTTGACGTTACCGCGAAATCGCGCGGCGACGGTTGGCCGGAGAGCAAGGCGGCGGCGGGGAATTCCGTTTGGATGAGGGCTTTCTTCCCGCGGTCAAAGGCAAAACGGCGGGCAGGATCGGGGTGAATCAGGAAGTCGCCCCGGCTATTGGCCAGATATAGTTTGAATTCCGGCGGCAAGTCGGAGGCAAGCTGCGCGAAGAGCCTGTTCAGATCGACATTGATCACCACCAACCCGATTGCTTTGCCTTGCCGGTCGTGGGTCGGCGCGGCGACTTGCAGTGATGGTTGTTCCGCGCCGGCGTGGGCACCGGATTCGTGATTGATCGCGGCGCGCGAAACAAACACCGCGCCGGGTGGCAGTTGAGTGGTTTCGAAAACGTAGGCGAAGTGGCCTTTTTCCTGCAATCCATCGCCGGTGATACGCAGCAGGCTTGTTAAATCGCGATCGACGCGGATGCGCTCCTGCCCGTGATGGTCGGTCTCGATCAGGCGAATCTGGAAATACTCGGGATGAACTTGCATCATACCTTCGAATAATTTCGCCATATTGTTCTCGCCCGGCGCCTGAAAATCCGCAAGGCTGCGCTGCAGGATGCGGCTAATTTGCGGATGACGGGCGACCAGTCTGGCATCCGCCGCGATGTCGTTAAGGGCAACCGTAACCTGGCGCATCAGCACGCGGGTGGCGGTAAGCAGACGGTCCTCCGAGGCTTTGACCAGATGGTCGCGGTTCGCCTGATAGGCAAAATAGCCGGTCATGCCAGCTCCCAACATGCTGACTCCCGCAAGCACCAGACCCAGACGCCAGGCAATGGAAAGCTTCATTGCGCCAGAACCCTGGCCGCGCTATCGCCGGAGCGGATGCGCGTCCACAAGGTTTCGCGCCTGGTTTCGTTCTCCACCGGCTCCAGCCATACCGAACGACCGCCATGCGTGTTGGCGGTGTCGTTGAGGGTGTTGGCCGGTCCCTGGCGCGCGCTCAGCAAACGGCTGGCTTCATCGCCGAGCAAATGGTCGATCCACTTGTGCGCCAGCGCGGGATCGCGGGCGGCGTGGGTGACGACCCAGCAATCGAGCCAGGCCAGCGCGCCCTCGCCGGGAATGACGTAGCCGATATCCGCGCCCGCCGCTTGCAGAAGCTGAACCTGCTGCATGCCATAGTTGGCAATCATCAGCGCGGCGTTGTGGCGCAGGAAAAGCCGCACCGATTCTTCCGGCCGGGTATAAAAGCCGAGCACATTGCGCCGCAATGCAATTAACCGTTCCACTGCACGGGGCCAGTCGGAAGGGGCCAGATGAAAAGGCGATTTGGCATTGAGCGACTGTGCGGCGAGCGAAAAATTATGTGTGCCGCCATCGTAGGCGAGCACCTTGCCGCGATAACGCGGGTCCCAAAGTGCGGTGATCGAGGTTGGCGGGACGGCGAGCTGTGTACGGTCGTAGATCAGGCCCATCTGCGCGTAAGTGAAGGGAATACCGTAGCCCATGCCGTTGCGTGTCAGTCCCGGAATCGCGGCCAGATCGCGGAATCGCGGAAGCTGGCGCAGGGTGTTGGGGATGCGCCCGGAATCAATCGGCTGCACCAGTTCTGCGGAGATGTAGCGCTGCAATTCGGCGGCATTGACCGCAAACACATCGTAATCCGCATTGCCGTGACTAATCTTGTTCCACAGCTCGCTGTCCTGGGTAATCACCGTCAGTTCGACCCGAACCCCGTGTTGCTGTTCAAAGCGGCCAATCACTTCAGGTTCGGCATAACCGGGCCAAGCCAGCACCCGTAACACCGGCGTCGCGGCCGATGCGGGCGCGACCAGCGCGGTCAGCAGCAAAAATAATGCGGCGAGGAAAGCCCGGCAGGCGCGGATTGGCGCGGGCAATGGCCGATAGACGGAAACTCCGGTGGCGGGCGGGAAAGTCATGTGCGGCACCCTAACCCGCCCCCCATGATGAGTCAATCCAGGGATTGGCCCGCCTCGCCTTCTAGTGCATTGACCAAAGCAGGCAGCAGCTTTTTTAGTTCGCCTGTCATCAGCGCGAAGTCGGTATCGAAGGCATCGTCCTGCGCGTCGCTGTTGGTCTGTTCATTGAGCAGGTCCAACGCCTGCAGGCGTTTGAGTTGCAGGTTCTCGTGCAACACAAAAGAGATGTGGTCATGCCAGGTCAGCGCCAGCTTGGTCACTTCCTTGCCGCCGCTGATATGTTTGGCGATCTCTTCCGCTTCCAGCGTGTGGCGCACATAACGCACGGTCGATTTCTCTTCGCCGGAGGCGCGTAGTTCGCAGTCGCGGTCGATGGTGAACGCCGATGGCGCATCGTTGCCCGCCAGCCAGGCGGTCATCGCGGCGGCGGGAGAAACGACAGTCTTGAGCGGGGCAAAGCCGATGTCGTCTGCCGATTTCACCAGCAGCTCGACCAGTTCATCCGCCTTTGCGAGATTGGCCGCGTCCAGCACCAGCAGGCCGGCAGCCGTGTCTATCCACGCATAAGTGCGGCGGCGCAAGGCGAAGGCGCGCGGCAGCAGTTCGTCGGTGACCGCTTCCTTGAGTTCTTTCATCTGTTTGCGGCCGGGCTTGTAACCCTGTTGTTCCTCCATCTCGACCGCGCGCGCCTTGCAGATCGTGTTGATGACCGAGGCGGGCAGCAGTTTCTTCTCCGCGCCGAGGCAGATCAGCATCTGCTTGCCCAATGTATGCACGAAGGTGGGCCCGTTCTCTTTGGGTGCAATCCACCCCGTGCGCTGAAACTCCAGTCCGGAGCAGGGCTGCAGCGCGCATGCGGAGAGTTTATCTTCAAGCTGTTCGGGCGTGACATCCCATTTATTGAGACGATAGACGATGAGATTCTTGAACCACATAAGTTGACCTGAGCTGTGTAGAAAAAAGGGGCGGGATTCTAACGCGGATGGGGGCGGGTGACGGCGCTGTCGTCACTCGCGACTCAAATGCTTACGACTGCAATCCGATCACCATCGACTTGCCTTTCAGTGCCAGCACCTTGCCCATGCGCGCGCGTTTGCCGAAATGATTTTGCAGGTCCTTGTCGTTCAGCTGCATCGTTTGCTCCTTGCTGCCGTTGGAGGTGAGCACGGTGACCCTGGGCTGGTTGGTGACGGTCACGGCAGCCAATTCGTCGCCGTCCGTCATACCCATCACCACCACGCCCTTGCCGCCGCCCGCGAGCTGTTTCATCTCGGCCAGCAGGAAGGCGAGCAGGCGATTGCTGCGGCAGGCCGCCACCACCAGCGCACTGTCGCTGGGCGTGAACAGCGCGGGTGCCAATATCGCTTCGCCTTCCACGCTGATGAACTGCTTGCCCGCCTTGTTTCGGCCCACCATGTTGCCCAGCGTGCAGGTGAAGCCGTAACCGGCGGCGGTTGCTATCAAGACGTTTTGCTCCGTCTTGCCACACAGCACATGCACGATGCGCGCGCCGGTCGCCACTTCGATGAGTGTCGCCAGCGGCACGCCGTCGCCGCGGCCGCCCGGTAGCAGATGCACCGGGATGCTGCACACGCGGCCGTTGCTGCAGATCACGATGCAGTGGTCGGTGGTGCGGCATTCGAACGCGGCCAGCAGGCCGTCGCCGTCCTTGAACGAGATGCCTGTCAGGTCGAGGCCGTGGCCTTGACGCGTACGACCCCAGTGCTTCTTCGAGATGATGACGGTCACCGGCTCGTCTACCACCTGCGCGGTCAGCGCCACGCGCTCGGCCTGCTCGATCAGGGTGCGGCGTTCGTCGCCGTAGGTCTTGATGTCGGTGTCGATTTCCTTCGCCACGCGGCGGCGCATCATGGTGTCGGAGCCGAGCAGCTTGCCCAGTTCTTCGCCTTCATCCTTCAGTTGCTGCAACTCGCGCTTGATCTTGATGCCTTCCATTTTCGCCAACTGGCGCAGGCGGATTTCCAAAATATCTTCGGCCTGCCGGTCGGACAGGCCGAAGCGGGTGATCAGCGCGGGCTTGGGTTCATCCGATTCGCGGATCAGCGCGATCACCTCGTCCAGATTCAGATACACGATCATGCGACCGTCGAGGATGTGGATGCGGTCGTTCACCTGACCGAGCCGGTGCTCGCAGCGGCGGCGCACGGTGCTCAAACGGAATTGCGCCCACTCGCGCAATATCTCCGCCAGCGGTTTCTGGCGCGGACGGCCGTCGAGGCCGATCATCACCATGTTCAGTTGCAGCGAACTTTCCAGGCTGGTGTGCGCGAGCAGGATGGTCATCAATTCGTCCACCGACTGGCGGCCGGACCTGGGTTCGAACACCAGCCGCACCGCCTGGTCCTTGTCCGATTCGTCCGCCACCTTGTCCAGCACCGACAACAGCAGTTGCTTGTTCTGCACCTGTTCCTGCGTCAGCGCCTTCTTGTTGGCGCGCACCTTGGGATTGGTGAGATCTTCGATCTCTTCCATGATCTTCTTGGCCGACGTGCCGTGCGGCAGTTCATACACCGCCACACGCCACTGGCCGCGTGCCAATTCTTCGGTCTTCCAGCGCGCGCGCATCTTCAGCGAACCGCGACCCGTGCGGTAGCACGCGCGAATCTCGTCGGGCGAGGAGATGATCTGGCCGCCGCCGGGCAGGTCGGGGCCGCTGATCGAAGCCAGCAATTCTTCATCGGAACATTTCGGGTGGCGCACGCAGATGGCGGCGGCGGTGCCGACTTCGCGCAAGTTGTGCGCGGGGATCTCGGTTGCCATGCCCACCGCGATGCCGGACGCGCCGTTGAGCAGCACCATCGGCAACCGCGCGGGCAGCATCGCCGGTTCGTCGAAGTGGCCATCGTAGTTCGGCTGCATATCGACCGTGCCCAGGTTCAGCTCGGACAGCAGCAGATCGGCGATCGGCGTCAAACGTGCTTCGGTGTATCGCATCGCGGCAGCGTTGTCGCCGTCGCGCGAACCGAAGTTGCCCTGGCCGTCCACCAGCGGATAACGCATGGAGAAACCCTGCGCCAGACGCACCATCGCCTCATACGCGGACGAATCGCCGTGCGGGTGGAATTTACCCAGCACCTCGCCCACCACGCGTGCGGACTTCACATGCTTGCTGTTGTGGATAAGCCCCATCTCGCGCATCGCGTAGAGGATGCGGCGCTGCACCGGCTTCTGGCCGTCGCACACGTCGGGCAGCGCGCGTCCCTTGACCACCGATACCGCGTATTCCAGATACGCGCGCTCGGCGTACTGTGCCAGCGGCACCGAGTCGCCGTCGGGCGGCGGCGGCAGCGGCGCGAACTGGCGGACATTGCCGCCGCCGTTGCCCGCTGCGGGTTCGTTCGCTTCCTGTCGCGCATGATCGACAGGCTGCCCGCCCTCGACGCCTTCGAACAGATCGCTTTGCGGAAGATCAGACATCGACGCTTACCTCGTTTCCGTGAAATTCCAGCCAGGCGCGCCGCGCGCCCGACTCCTGTTTACCCATCAGCATGTTCATGACGCGATGCGTGTCGTCCTTGGACGAAGCATCCAGCGCCACGCACAGTGCGCGCCGCGTGTCGGGATTCATGGTGGTGTCCCATAGTTGCTCGGGATTCATCTCGCCCAGCCCCTTGAAGCGCGACACGCCCCACGCGCCTTCGCGCACCTTGTCCTTGCGCAGACGGTCTTCGATGGAGGTCAGCTCGTCCTCGTTCAGCGCGTAAATCTTGCGCTGCGGCTTCTTGCCCTGCGCCGGCACATCGACGCGGAACAGCGGCGGCTGCGCGAGGAAGATGTGACCGTTGGCGACCAGTTGCGGAAAGTGGCGGAAGAACAGCGTCAGAAGCAAGGTGGCGATGTGCGAACCGTCCACGTCGGCATCGGCCATGATGTAGATGCCCTTGTAACGCAGGCCGCTCAAGTCGACATTGTCGTGCAGGTCGTGCGGATCGACACCGATGGCCACCGCGATGTCGTGCACCTCGGCGTTGGCGAACAGGCGGTTGCGGTCCACCTCGAAAGTATTGAGCACCTTGCCGCGCAACGGCAGGATGGCCTGGAACTCCTTGCTACGTCCCTGCTTGGCCGAGCCGCCGGCGGAATCGCCCTCGACCAGGAACAGCTCGTTGCGCTCCGGATTGAAGTCCGCCGCGTCGGTCAGCTTGCCGGGCAGTACGGCGACCGAAGAACCTTTCTTCTTCTCCACCTTTTGCGCCGACTTCATCCGGCTCTGCGCCTGCTTGATGACGATCTCGGCGATGCGCTTGCCGTAATCCAGATGATCGTTCAGCCACAGCAGCAGCGGGTCGGTGATCAGGTTGGACACCAGCTTGAGCGCGGTACGCGACACCAGCCTGTCCTTGGTTTGTCCCTGAAAGGACGGGTCGAGAACCTTGGCCGAGAGCACGAAACTGGCGCGGTTGGCCACATCGTCGGAAGTCAGCTTCACGCCCTTGGGCAGCATGCCGTGCAGTTCGATGAAGCTCTTCACCGCGTTATACATCGCGTCGCGCAGGCCGGAATCGTGCGTGCCGCCGTTCCATGTGGGGATCAGGTTCACATAGGATTCGCGCGTGAGCGCGCCGTCCTCGGTCCAGGCCAGTGCCCAGGCCGCGCCTTCGCCCTCGGCGTAGTTGTCGTCGCCTTTTGGAATGTGGCGCTCGCCCGAAAAGATCGGCGCAACCAGCGCGCCGCCGTCCTCCTGTGCATCCAGCGCCTGCGTCAGGTAACCGCGCAGGCCGTCCGGGTACGTCCATTCTTTTCGCTCGCCGCTCTTTTCGATAAGCAGCGTGACGACCACGCCCGGCAGCAACACCGCCTTGGAGCGCAAGGCGCGTTCCAGTTGCACGAGGTTGACGTTGGGCACATCGAAGTATTTCGTGTCCGGCCAGGCGCGCACCATCGTGCCGGTCTTGCGCTTGGGGCAATCGCCGACGCGCGCCAGCGGCTGTTTGGCCACGCCGTGCTCGAAGCGCAGAAAATGCTCGCCGCCGTCGCGAAAAACGCTGATCTCCAGCGCGTTAGATAGCGCGTTGGTGACCGCCACGCCGACACCGTGCAGGCCGCCGGAGAACTGGTAGGCGCCGCCCGCTTCCTTGTCGAACTTGCCGCCCGCGTGCAGCACGGTGAACGCCACTTCGACCACGGATTTATGTTCTTCCGGATGCAGCCCGACCGGGATGCCGCGCCCGTCGTCCTGCACCGTCACCGAGCCGTCGCTGTGCGCGGTGACAGAAATATTCTTGGCATAACCGGCCAGCGCCTCGTCGCAGGCGTTGTCCACCACTTCGATGATGATGTGATTGGGATTGTCCAGCGTGGTGTACATGCCGGGACGCTGGCGCACGGGGTCCAGGCCGCGCAGGACCTTGAAGGACGATTCATCGTAATTGACGCTCAACGGAGACTCCTGAATATGACGACAAATTCAACAACAACTTTTGTTTTCACCACAGAGGCACGGAGAAAGTCAAAACCGCGATATTGGTTGGTTTTGCCCGGTGTTCTCTGCGTCTCTGTGGTGAATGGGTTAAGCCTTTAACACGTTCTCTTCACCATCCAGGCGCGCGATGATAACCGCCCCGCAGGAATCGCTGAACACATTCACCGAGGTGCGGCACATGTCCAGCACCCGATCCACCGCCAGAATCAGGCCGATGGCTTCCAGCGGCAGGCCGATGGCGCCGAGGATGATGGCGATGGCGACCAGACTGGCGGAAGGGATGGCGGCTACCCCGATGGAGGTGACCAGCGCCAGCAGCACGATGGTGAACTGCTGCACGAAACCCAGCTCGATGCCGTAAGCCTGCGCAATGAACATCGCAGCCACGCATTCATACAGCGCGGTGCCGTCCATGTTCACCGTCGCGCCCAGCGGCAGCACGAAGCTGCTGGTGCGGTTGGACACGCCCGCGTTCTTCTCCACGCATTCCATGGTCAGTGGCAGGGTGGCGGCGGAGGAACTGGTGGAAAAGGCGGTGAGCAGGGCGGGCGCCATCGCGCGGTAATGGCGCATGGGATTTACCCGCCCGACGAAATACAGCAGGGCAGGCAACACCAGCAGAAAGTGCGCGGCCAGCCCCGCCAGCACGCTGAAGAAGAACCAGGCCAGCGGCACGATGGCGGCAAAGCCGGTGCCCGCCACCACTTTCGCCACCAGACCGAACACGCCGATGGGCGCAAACTTCATCACCCAGTCGGTGATCTTCATGATCACCTGGAACAACCCGTTCCATAACTTGTACTGGCTCTCGGCGTAAGGTTCCTCGATCCTGGTCATGAAAAAGCCGAACAGCAGACTGAAGAAGATCAGTCCCAGCATCTGCCCGTCCGCGGCAGCCGCCACGATGTTGGTCGGCACCATGCGCAGGAAGATGCCGACCAGATCGCCCGCGCCTTTGCCTTCCACGCGCGCGACCACTTCGTCGCTCACCTGTTCCATGCCCAGTTGTTCTTTTGCGGGTTGACCGTCGATGATGCCGGGCGCGGTCAGGTTCACGATGGTCAGGCCGATCAGGATGGCGAACAGGCTGGTCGTCGCGTAATAGGCCAGCGTCTTCAACCCCAGCCGCCCGAACGCGCCGCCACCGCCGATGCCCGCGATGCCGACAATGATGGACGACACCACCAGCGGCACGATCAGCATCTTCAGCGCATTCAGGAACAGCGTGCCGATGAAATCGAACGCCGCGTAATAACGCATGCCGAACAGCGTGGCGTCGATGCCGGCCAGCGAGCCGGCGAGTGCGGCGAGTAAAAGTGCGAGGAGGATCTGCCAGTGCAGTTTAAGTCTGATCATCGGAGGGTTTCCAACAGTTCGGACAGTTTAACAGCCGGGATGACTTTGACGTTGGGGGCCAGCGGATAGTGGCTCTCGACTGGCGCGACGACGAAGGCGCGTTCGAGCTGTAAATCATTTAATGCGACCCAGAACCCTTTGGCGGGGGCGGGTGCGCTGGAGAATTTGATCTCGAAGCCCAGCTTGCGTTTTCCGCGCTCGGCCACGATGTCGATCTCCGCGCCGCTGGCTGTGCGGTAGAACGAAAGCTGCCATTGCGCGCCGAGCAATTGCGCGATCTGCTCCAGCACCCAACCTTCCCACGAGGGGCCGACGATGGGATGACCGGCCAGATCGTTAAGATCGGCGATGCCGAGCAGCGCATGCAACAGACCGCTGTCGCGCAGATATACCTTGGGCGACTTGACCAGCCGCTTGCCGAGATTGGCCTGCAGGGGCGGCAAGCGGCGCAGCATGTAAGTGGCCTCCAGAATATCCAGATAGTGCTGCACGGTGGGGGCGGAGACGCCAAACCCGGACGCGAGACGCGAAGCGTTCCAAAGCTGTCCGTGCAGATGCGCGAGCATCTGCCAGAAGCGGTGCAGCGTCGTGCCGGGAACGCGTATGCCGAAAGCGGGAATGTCGCGCTCCAGATGTGTGGCGATGAACGATTCGCGCCAGGCGAACGAGGAAGCATCAGACCCCGCCAGCCAGCTGGGCGGATAGCCGCCGCGCAGCCAGAAGCGCTGCAGGTCGTTGTGGCCTGGGCGGACTTCGCTCACATCGAACGGCGCGAGTTCGTGCAGGGCGATCCGCCCCGCCAGCGACTCGGAAGTCTGCTGCAGCAGCGCCGGCGAGGCCGAGCCCAGCAACAGGAATCGCCCGGGCGTTCTTTGCGCGTCGATCAGCGCGCGCAGCACGGCAAACAGTTCCGGCTTGCGTTGCACTTCGTCCAGCACCACCAACCGTCCGGCATGGCGCGACAGAAACAACTCCGGGTCGGCAAGTTTCGCCAGATCGGAGGGGCGTTCAAGGTCAAGATACAGGCTGTCGCTGCGCCGCGCGGCAATATCCTTCGCCAGCGTGGTCTTGCCCGCCTGGCGCGGCCCCAGCAGCACCACGGCCGGGAAATCGGCCAGGGAACGTTCAACGTGTGGAAGGATGCGGCGAATCAGCATGGTTGCATATTAAAATACAATCTTTCAATATGCAATGATAAACTTGGAAGCCGCAGTTGACCGCTCCCTCACAAAACGAAGTTTTAGCGCAGGCTAACCTTCAGGTTATGCCGCAACTAAAATTCCCCTACAGAACAAAATCCTGCGCGATCATCACGCGAATTTAAGAAACATTCGGGTTAAGGATTATTTGAGGGCACCTCTAGAAATTCACTTTTGCGGGATGAAGCACAAGGCGCACGGAGCGCAGGAACCGGAGTGTACACAGAGGTACATGAGGATTCCGAGCACCGCGCAACGCAGCGATTCGCCTGCAAAATGAATTTTATAGAGGTACCCTTGAGCGCATCAAGTCTGTTGCATCCTACGGGCGCACCAGACCCTTGCATGTCCCGGCCGCGCGCGTCTCACTCACCGGCGCATGCCGCGATCTCGGCGTTGGTCGGCAGTTCCAGGCAGTGGCGCAAATCCATGTCCCTGGGGCGGGGAGCGCCGGGGCGGAGTTTCAATGGCTTCACGGGCTTGGCCTCGGGTGTTTGCTGAGTGGGCGCTGGTGTTGGTGTGGCAGTTTCATTTTGAACGACAGGTGCGGACGCCGCCGCAGTGTCCTCCGCCTGCGCGGTACTGCCCAGCAGCATGCCTGCGGCGACCAGCAAACTTGTCATCAGGGTTTTCATCGTCTTGCTCCTATTGGCGAAATTCGCTTCGCTTATTTTGGCGAAATTCGCTTCGCTTATTTTCAGAAAATATCCGGCGACGGAATTGCACCGCATCCGTCCGGCGAAGTATAGGGGCTTTGCCGGTATCGGCCAAATTCAGCCTGCGCAGACGAACGGTCAGGCCGACCACCGCGCGTCCAGCAGCCGGTCTTCCCGTTCTTCCGGCACGCGCTGCATGAACGAACAGTCGCGGCGGTGGATGGTGATGCCGCGGTCGCGGGTGACGTAGGCGACGATGGCGTCGGCGGGCTGCGGATGGCAGCACAGGGCGAGTTTATAGGTCAGGTTGTTCACGCCCTCGATGACGATGCGTGGCGCCTGCGCAGGCTGCTGGCCGGCGGAAATCCTGCGCGGTGCGGGCACCTCCGGTGTGATGGCAAGGCTGACGCGGCGCGGCGTGATGTCGCCGCGGCCGAGGGCGGCGAGCAGGTCGTCCGGTTTGTTGTAGTGCAGTTTCTGCGCCAGTTTTTCCTGATTGACGTCGCTCACACCGATGCGGTGCAGTTCGCGTTCGAGCAGGGCGCGACCTTGCGCGAGGCTGTCGTCGAGGTTCTGTTCGGCGAACCAGTGGCGCACCTTGGCGCGGGCGCGCGCGCTTTGCAGATAGCCGAGCTGCGGGTTGATCCAGTCGCGGCTGGGTCCGCCCTGTTTGACGGTGAGTATCTCCACGCGCTGGCCGGTCTGCAGTTTGTGTTTGAGCGGCACAATGTTGCCGTCCACTTTCGCGCCGCGCGTGCGGTGGCCGAGGTCGGTATGTAGCACGTAGGCAAAATCCACCGGCGTGGCGCCCTGCGGCAGGTCGATCACCTTGCCTTGCGGAGTCAGCACATACACGCGGTTCTGCTGCAGTTCTTCGCGCAGCGGCTGTTGCAATTCGCCGCTGTCCGCCAATTCGGCCTTCCACGCCAGCACCTGGCGCAGCCACGCCACCTTTTGGTCCAGCGCGCTTTCCGCCTGGCGGTTTTCCTTGTAGCGCCAGTGCGCGGCGACGCCCAGTTCGGAATCATGGTGCATCTGGCGCGTGCGAATCTGCACTTCCACCGGCAGGCGGCGCGGGCCGAGCACGGCGGTGTGCAGCGAGCGGTAGCCGTTTGGTTTTGGCTTGGCGATGTAGTCGTCAAACTCCTTCTGGATCGGCAGCCACAGTTCGTGCACGATGGACAGCGCGGCATAGCACTGCTCGATATTTTCGACGAGGACTCTTACTGCGCGCACATCGTAGAGTTGATCGAAGTCGAGCTGCTTGCGCTTCATCTTGTTGATGATGCTGTAAATGTGCTTCGGCCGCCCGCTCACTTCGCCCTGGATGCCAGCGCGCGCCAGCGCCTGTTCGAGCTGCGCGATGAGATCGGCGATGTAGCGCTCGCGATCGACGCGGCGCTCGTCCAGATGTTGCGCGATCTGTTTGTACAGCGCCGGCTCCAGGGTGCGCATCGACAGGTCTTCCAGTTCCCACTTGATCTGCCAGATGCCGAGGCGGTTGGCCAGCGGCGCGAACAGGCTCTGCGTTTCCCGCGCGACCTGCTGTTGCTGTGCGGCATCGGCGCGCGGGAGATTGCGCAGGGTCTGGGTGCGTTCGGCCAGTTTGATCAGCACCACGCGGATGTCTTCGACCATCGCCAGCAGCATCTTGCGCAGGCTTTCAGCCTGCTGGGCGGCCTCCGTGCCGCGCATCTCGCTGAACTGGCGCACGTGTTCCATTTTGGCGATGCCGTCCACCAGCATTGCCACGTTGTGTCCGAAGCGCTCGGTCAGCACCCGCTTCCAGTCCTCCAGCCAATCCGGCACCGCATGCAATACGGCGGCGGCGATCGTCTCGTGATCGAGCTTGAGGTTGAGCAGGATGGCGGCCGAGCCAAGCGCGTGCTGCAACAGCGGCGTGCCGCTGAGGTCGCTCTTGTCGTGGTAAAGCGGGGCGGCAAATTCGCACGCCCGGCGGATCAGTTCGACCTCGTCCGGCGAAAATATGCCGGCCAGCGCGCTCAGCCAGGTCTGGATGTCGGTGCTGTCGGTGCCGGCAAGCGGCGGGAAGGGATGCTGGATGGAAACCATGGGTTAGGCGTAAGTAAGAAACAAAAACTTTCCCCGCAGATTACACAGATTACGCAGATTTGTTTTTGCTTTAAAACGATCAATCTGCGGGCAAAGGTTTTTAGCTTTTCAAGCGTTGCTGACCTGGACCAACTGCGCCAGCTTGTTCTTCGCCGCACCGGTAGCGATTGCCTCGGCCGCTTTTTTCATACCCAATGCCAGCGTGTCGGCCACGCCCGCAGCGTAAATTGCCGCGCCCGCGTTGAGTTGCACGATGTCGCGCGCCGGCCCGGCCTGGTTTTGCAGCACGCCGAGCAGCATGGCTTTCGCTTCCTCTGTCGTGCCGACCTTGATCGCGTCCAGCGGCGCGCGCGGCAAGCCGAAATCCTCCGGGCTGATGCGGTATTCGCTCACCTGTCCGTCCTTCAGTTCGGCCACATTCGTCTCGCCATTCAGGGTGATCTCGTCCAGCCCGTCGCTGCCGTTCACCACCAGCACATGGGTGCTGCCGAGGCGCTGCAGCACGCGCGCCTGAATGCCGACCAGATCGGGATGGAATACGCCGAGTACCTGGTTGTCCGCCCCGGCCGGGTTGGTCAGCGGGCCGAGGATGTTGAAAATCGTGCGCACGCCCAGCTCGCGCCGCACCGGCGCGGCATACTTCATCGCGCCGTGGAAATTGGGCGCGAACATAAAGCCGATGCCGATCTCGTCGATGCTGTGGCCGACCTGTTCCGGCGTGAGGTTGAGATTCACCCCGATCGCTTCCAGCACATCCGCCGAGCCGCAGGTGGATGACACCGAGCGCCCCCCGTGCTTGGCCACGCGCGCGCCCGCTGCCGCCGCGACAAAGGCGCTGGCGGTGGAGATGTTGAAGGTGTGCGCCGCATCGCCACCGGTGCCGCAGGTATCGACCAGATGGTCGCGCTGCTCGACCGGCACCTTGCTGGAAAATTCGCGCATGACAAAGGCGGCGGCGGAGATCTCGCCGATGGTTTCCTTCTTCACGCGCAGGCCGACCAGGATCGCGGAGATCATGGTCGGCGTGACTTCGCCGCGCATGATCTGGCGCATCAGCGACAGCATCTCGTCGTAAGAAATCTCGCGCTGATCAACCAGGCGCGCCAAGGCTTGTTGCGGCGTGATCATGGTTTTCCCTCCAGAAAATTTTGCAGCATCGCGTGACCGTGTTCGGTGAGGATGGACTCGGGATGAAACTGCACGCCGTGCACCGGAAGCGTCTTGTGGCGCACGCCCATGATCTCGCCATCGTCGCTCCACGCCGTGATCTCCAGACAATCCGGCAGCGTCTCGCGCTCGATCACCAGCGAGTGATAGCGCGTCGCGGTGAAAGGGTCGGGCAGGCCGGTGAACACGCTGTTGCCGTGGTGATGGATCAGCGAGGTCTTGCCGTGCATCAGCGTCTTGGCATGGATAATCCTGCCGCCAAAGGCCTGACCGATGCTCTGGTGGCCGAGGCACACGCCGAGCAAGGGGATCCTGCCGGCGAACTGTTTGATTGCGGCGACCGAGATGCCCGCCTCGTTCGGCGTGCAGGGGCCGGGAGAAATGACGAGGTGTTGCGGATTCAGTTTCCCGATCTGCTCGACGGTGATCTCGTCGTTGCGGTACACCACCACATCAGCGCCGAGTTCGGCAAAATACTGCACCAGGTTGTAGGTGAAGGAGTCGTAGTTGTCGATCATTAGCAGCATAATTTTCCAGTCCGCCGTTTCTTCCGTGCCCGGCGCCGGTGATTTTACTGCAACATGAAGGTTTCATACTCCAGTACGTCGAGTTTTCGCGTGAGCAGGTGCATGCCGGTCAGCACGGTAAGCAGCAGCGCGACGGCGAAGCCGTAGCCGTAAAAACTCACGCCCAGTTGCAGGCTCAGCCAGGTGAGTCCGGCATTGGCGACGAGAAACAGCAGACATAGCCAGGTCACAATGACGCGTTTGTCGAGATAGAAAAATATGTTCAGTATCCCCAGCAAAACCACCTGCAGACCGACCGCGACCGCGTCCACATACAGCAACGGCAGGTACAGGGTGGAAATGCCTATCCAGACAAGGAGCTTTTCGCCCAGCACGAAAATCAGAATGACGGTGATCGCCTGAATCTTGAAAATTTCAAACAGTCCCTGGCGCACGGTGAACAGCATGTTGTCGCGCAGGTTTTCGATCTGTTCGAGCGAGCCGCCGCCGCGCACGGAGTCGTAGAACTTTTCGTAATACTCGACGAAATCGGTTTCGATCCGCACCAGAAAGACTGCCATGCCGGGAATGATCGCCAGGTAGGCAAGAAAAATCGGCAGGTCATAGAGCAGCGAGGCGCGCAGCGGCCCGATGATGTGCTGGCTGGTGTCGGGATTGAACCAGAACATCAGTTTGTCCGTCCATACCGCCAGGTTATACAAAAAA
>CAYTZF010000091.1:0-2284 GCA_964442265.1 uncultured Sideroxydans sp. | reverse complement strand
ATCTCGATGCCCTGATAGCCTGAAGCATCGAGCAGACGCGCTTCATTCAGGTCCAGACTGGCTTGAACAAAACCGCCGTTGTTCTCCAGGCTGACCTCGCCCGCCAGGTGCAGGCAGGGTTTGCCGCCGATCACGGCCGGTTCCAGGCGCGCGGCCGACACGCCGCCCATCACCGTGTCCGTGACGGCGCGCCAGCGCACGCCGTTGCGGGCGCGCAAGTCACTGCTACTGCGGTCGTCCAGGATCAGCATCAGCCTTTGAACCAGGACAACAGCGATTTTGGTTTTTCGTTGGCGCGATTTTCTGCTGCCACCATCTCCGCCACTTCGCGCAGGAAAGCGTTGGCCTGCGCGGCGTTGAAGTCGTAAGGCTGGAACAGACCGTTCTCGCTATATTTCAGCACCAGTTCGTTTTTGGCGCCGTTGAAACCGACAAAATCCATAGACCAGGTCGGGAACAGGCGCGATTCGATCTCGCGGTGGTCGATCAGCACGCATTTTGAATGGCGCGGGTCGGCGGCGATGCGCAGATAGGTCTGGTTCACGTCGCGTCGCTCGCCTTCCAGACACTGGAAGAAATAACGCTCGGAATACATCAGCAAGCCGGTGATTTTTTTGCTGCCGTTGTTGATTTTCGATTTTTCCAGAATCTGCTGGATGTCGGCATCCGACATGTCGCGGCTGGCGTAGCTGATGTAGGTAAGGCGGACGAGCATGGTTGTTCCTTTCGGTCGGGTTAAATGATGCGGGGAGTTTTTTGCAGACTGGCGGGCATTTGCAGGGTATGCCGGTCCCACTGTTCGAGGTCAAGCACGGCATCCAAACATTCTTCCAGCGCCGCGTGCGCACGGACCGCATCGGACGCGATACGCTGATGTACCGCGACATCGGTGTTGGTCTGGTTGAGGCAGCCTTGCTGGTAGGCGAACAGATCGCGCAAGCCGATCAGGTGCTTGGCCACCTGCGCGGGGCAGGCGCACTGATAGATCAGGGACTGGTCGATGATATGGCTCAATTGCGTGTCGCTGAAACGGGCTTTCATGCAATCTCCTTCGATAAGGGTTGGATGTGGGTACACGGTACGGGCGTACTGAAACCCCGCACCCGAATGGTTTCGGTCAGCGGCGCGGCGGTAAATTCGAAACGCGCCTTGTCCACGACTTCCTGGGTTGCCAGTATCTCGCCGGCTTGCGCCAGCCCGCACAGGCGGGCGGCGAGATGCACGTGTGCGCCGATGACATCGAAATGGACATGTTCGTGCGTGCCGAGGATGCCGGTCAGCACCAGGCCATCACTGAGGCCGATGCCGACGGGAACATGGCTACCCGCCGCAGCGGTCTGAATTGCCTGAGCGCATTTGAGCGCCAGATGGCAGCGCGCCGCGCCTTCGAACACCGCCAACAAACCGTCGCCCGTGGTTTTGACCACCATCCCGTCGTATTGGCGGATAAGCCGGGCCTGTGCGCCCAATATCTGATTGAGGCGTGCAAAATAATCCTGTGCCGACGATTCGGTGATCCAGCGCGATGAATCGCGAATGTCGGTGAACAGCACCGTCATCTCAAACAGCTCGGCATGCCCCGGTTCGGGGCGATTAAAAATGCGGCGCAGGCCGCCGGTGGGCAAAAAACGCAGCAGGTTGAGATGTTCGTCTGCCAGGTGACGCTGCGTGCCGAGACGGGCCACCTGTTCCTGCACATGGCGTGCCAGCGCATCGGGGTCGATCGGTTTGTCCAGCAGGGCGTCAATCTGGCCGCTTTGCCGCAAGGACTCAAACGAGCGCTTCTCGTTGCCGGGACTGGTGATGACCAGCACATGCAGGGAGGATTGCGCCGCTTTCAGGGCGGCGAGGAATGCCTGCGGTTCGGGGTCTGTCGCGTGGTGGTTGAGAACGACCACACCGCTGTGGGCGGGTAGCTTCATGCAATCGACCGCTGCCGTGTTTTCGTAGGCATGGAGGAAACAGCCGCCGAGGCGGGCGATGCGCTCGACCAGCAGGGAGCGCGTATAGCCGCTGCTGTCGAAGATCAGAATGCCGATGTTGGGGTTCATGGAGTGACCGTGTCGCACAGTTTTTGCCGCAACGGCAGGCCGCCAGTCTGCACCGAGGTCAGCAGGGCGCAGGTGTCGTAGCCCTGTTCGCGCAGGCGCGCCTCGATCGCAATCAGGTCGGGCGCAGCCAGCAGCGGTGCGCGCGCCAGGATCCAGGCATAGGTGCGATCGGGATGGCCGACCACGGCATAGCGATAGTCTTCGGCCAGATCGATGACCCAGTAGTCGCCGCC
>CAYTZF010000090.1:0-5693 GCA_964442265.1 uncultured Sideroxydans sp. | reverse complement strand
CCGTGCTCAGGACGCCGCGCAGAATGTTGATCTCCTCATCTTCCAGCCGGGTGCGTGAGAACAGGCGGCGCAGTCGCCGCATCAGCCGCGCCGGGTTCTGCGTGGTGAAAAAACCGATCTCGACCAGTGTCTTTTCCAGATGCGCATAAAGCCCCTCCACACGCTCATGCGGCGCGGGCTGAATAGCCGTATTTTCCGGTTTGAACGCTGCCGCTGCCACGCTCAACTCATATCCAATCACCTGCACCGCTGCTGCAATATTGAGCGAGGAAAAATCCGGGTCAGTCGGGATGTTCACCCCCACGTGCGCTTTACCCATCTCCTCGTTGGTCAAACCGGACATCTCGGTGCCGAACAACAGGGCGACCGGGTGCGCGACGGCCTCCTGCAACACCTGCGGCATCGCCTCGCGCGGGGTTTTGACATCGATCGAAATATCGCGCAGCCGCGCCGTCATCGCCACCGTGAACACCACGCCCTGCAAAGCGTCATCCACCGAGCTGCACACGGTCGCGTGCTGCAAGACATCATCCGCACCCGCCGCCATCGCGGTCGCCCGGGCATCGGGGAAATGGCGCGGATTGACGAGATATAAATGGCGCAAGCCCATGGTCTGCATCGCCCGCGCCGCTGCGCCGATGTTGCCGGGATGGGTGGTGTGGCTGAGCACGACGCGGATGTTATTTAACATTAAATACTCAATTCAAAAACATACTTTGTTCCCGCAGATTACACAGATTCGCGCAGATTGAAAGCCAACAACCAAACCAAAAAATCGCACCCTAACTCGGGGATTTAATCTGCGTCAATCTGTGTAATCTGCGGGCAAATGCTTTTTTGGTTTATTCGAAAGACAATACCAACTAAAATGAGCGCCGGATCTCCCCAGCTCATTAAAAAGGTCGTACCAATTATGCACCCCATGCTCAACATCGCGGTGAAGGCCGCGCGCCGCGCCGGCAATCTGATCCATCGTGCCGCCGACAACCTCGACCATCTCACCGTGACCAAGAAATCCCATGCGGATTACGTCAGCGAGGTCGATCGCGCCGCCGAGCGCATCATCGTGGACGCTTTGCTGCAGGCTTACCCGACCCACGCGATTCTAGCAGAGGAAGGCGGCGCCCAAGGCGAGTCGGAATACCTGTGGATCATCGATCCGCTCGACGGCACCACCAATTTTCTGCACGGCGTGCCGCAATACGCGGTCTCCATCGCGCTGCAACACAACGGCGTTCTAACCCAGGCCGTCGTGTACGACCCCACCAGTAACGACCTGTTCACCGCCACGCGCGGGCGCGGCGCATTCCTCAACGACAAGCGCCTCCGCGTGAGCAAGCGCAAAGAAATGGAAGACAGCCTGATCGGCACCGGCTTTCCCTACACCCGCTTCGAGCATATTGACGCCTACCTGGCGATCTTCAAGGATGTCATGCAGAACACTGCCGGCCTGCGCCGCCCCGGTGCCGCCTCGCTCGATCTGGCATGGACCGCAGCCGGTCGCTACGACGGCTTCTTCGAGACCGGTCTCAAACCGTGGGACATGGCGGGCGGCGCGCTGCTCATTTCCGAAGCGGGCGGCATTGTCAGCGACCTCGCAGGCAACCAGAACTACCTCACCAGCGGCCACATCTGCGCCGGCAATCCGCATATCCATGAACAATTGCTCAAGCTGATCGCGCCGCACCTGACGGAAGGTCTGAAAGGCTGAAACAACCGCGCTACTTGTTGTCCTCTTCCACCGCCAGCTTGAGCATTTCGAAGATATCGGGGATGGCCGCGATCACCCGGTTCCAGTTTGGAATCAGCGGGGTGCCCATCGGATTCTCCACAAAGGCCTGCGCCGCCATGGCGATGGCGCGGGTGAACTTGTGGCGATGATAGAGCGGTGCAACGTAATCGAAACCGCCGTCCAGCAGCGGCTTCAGCAGCAACTCGATCCATTCCGGCGTGATGCTGCGCAGGTCGGAATCGACCACCACGCAGGCCTGGGCATCCAGCGCTTGCGCCACCTCGAACACGGCGCGGAAGGCGCTGCCCTTGCCGGGAATTCCGGAGTACGGGAACGCCATCTTGAGCACGGGTTCGATGCGGTGATGCAGCAGGATGGTGCCGAAATCGCCAATGGAAGTGTTGTGCACGACTTCCATGGTGCCGTCGCTGGAGCCGCCGTCGGAATTGACGATAACCGCCTTGTACTCGGGGAAATACTTGGCCAGCCCGCCCTGCACCGCGCGCACCACATGGCCGATGGTGTGCGCGCTGTTGAAGCTGGGGATGCCGACAACAATATCGGCCTTCCCGAACTGTTCGAGCTGCTGATGGATATCAGCCCTGAGCGTGACTGCGTCCATAACCCGGATGGCCTCCTTGAAGATGAAACTCGCGCAGCAATTCGTTCGCCCCCTCGCCCGCTTGCGGGAGAGGGTTGGGGAGAGGGAACGGGCATGGCGAGTTTCATAATCAAGGGGAACTACTCGCCATGCCCGTTAGACTGCTTTCACCTTATCACGACGGCTGCGGGATCGCAGCCGCCTTTTCCAGCCACAGCAACTGCATATCCATCACGTTGGTGCCAGTCGGCCCGGTGACGAGATGGCTGTGCTCGCCCGTTGCCTCGTCGTAACGCCGGAAGAAGGTCCAGGAATCGTTGTCGTCGAGATAAGCCTGCGGCTCGATGCCCAGCGCACGTGCACGGGCAGCCGTCCGGCCATCGACCAAAGCGCCGGCGGCATCGGTCGGGCCGTCACTGCCGTCGGTACCGGCGGAGAGCAGCGTCACGCCCTCCAGCCCTTCAATCTCCAGCGCGAAGGCCAGCGCGAGCTCCTGGTTTCTGCCGCCTTTTCCCGCGCCGTGCACGGCGACGGTAGTCTCGCCGCCGCAAAGCAGGCAACAGCGCCCGCCCGCCACCATGCCATCCAGTGTGTCCCGCGCGACCAGCGCCAGCCAGGCCGCCGCATCGCGCACTTTGCCGTGCAGTTCCGCGTCGATGATTTCACAGTCCACCCCGAGCCGGCGCGCTTCCGCTGCCGCCGCCTCCAGCGCCAGGCTGAGCGCGCCGACGATCACGTTGTGCGTGCCGTCGAAACAGCGCTCACCCGGTTTCGCCGTCTCCGCCAGCCTGCCATCCGCGCCCTGCCGCAGATGCGCGATCACCTGCGGCGGCAGCTTCTCCTCCAATCCGTAGCGCGCGATCACCGCCAGCGCATCGGCAAAGCTCGAACCATCCGGCGCGGTCGGGCCGGAAGCGATCACGTCGAGCCGGTCGCCGATCACGTCGGACAGCAGCAGCGCGAGCACCCGCGCCGGACAGGCCGCCTGCGCCAGCCGTCCGCCCTTGATGGCGGAAAGGTGCTTGCGCACCGCATTCAGTTCGTCGATGGATGCGCCCGCCCGCAACAGCAGCGCCGTCGCGTCCTGCTTGTCACGCAAGGTCAGGCCTGTATCCGGCGCGACCAGCAGCGCGGAAGCGCCGCCCGACAACAGGCACAGCACCAGCGTCTTTGCATCGGCCGCGCGCACCATTTCCAGGATGTGACGCGCGACCGCCTCGCCCGCCGCGTCCGGCAGCGGATGCGCCGCCTCCACCTGCTCGACGAATTTCAGCGCAACAGCATGCCCGTGCTTGACCACGATAAGACCGGCCGTGATGCGCGCGCCGAGCAATGTCTCGACCGCCTGCGCCATGCGCGCCGTGGCTTTGCCGCCGCCGACCACCAGGATGCGCTCGAACGCGCCGAGGTCGTAGTCGGCATCCGCAATCCGCAGATGATCGCCCTCGACCTTCGTCGCGCGCAGCACCGCGTGATACGGATCAACCGCCGCCAGTGCGGCATCGAACAGCGCGCGCAAGGGATGGGGCGCGTCCAGCATTTGCAACACCGCCTCGTTCCAGCCGGCGGGGCCCGGCAGCCGCGTCTTGTGCAGCCCGGCAATGTCGATGCGCGCATCGTGCGTGCCGTCGTCGTGCCTCACCAGCACCGGATGGTCCACTGCCTGTAACAAGGGCAAATCGTTCAGGCTATCGCCCAGCCCAATGCTCTCGACCGCGCCGAACTGCTGTTGATACAACGTCTGCAGCAGGCGCAGCGCGCGCCCCTTGTCATGCCGCCCCATGATGTGGAACAACCGCCCCTCGGTCCAGCTCAGGCCGTCCGCCTCAATCGCCCGCAGGAAGCGCTGGTCCGGCGCGCCCTCGAATACGAAAGGCTCGTCGAAATCGCGCTGCCGCGCGCGCTGCGCCGCGTCGGCGGCCAGCCCGGTCAGCGTAGCCACCTCATCGTCCGTCATGTCGCCGAAACCGCGCACCTTCGCACCCAACGCATCGCGCAAGCGGATGAAGCGGCGACGGATTTCCGCATAGGGCGTGCCCAGCGTGATTAGCCGGTATTCAGCCGCGTCAACGGCGTCGAAAGGTACAGTGAAATAGCCGCGCGGGATGAACACCCCGCCGCCGTTCTCGCTGATGAAGGGATGGGTGTTGCCCAGCTCGCGGCGCAGCACCTCGATCTCGGCGCGCGTCTTGCTGGAACAGAGGATGAGGGGGATGCCGCGCGTGCGGATCAGGTTCAAGGCTGGCGCGGCAGTGGCACAGGAATAAGTCGCGGCATCGAGCAGCGTTCCATCCAGGTCGGTGATGATAATGGTCTTGGGCACCCTGTCTCTCCCACTCCGCGCGTGTATCCCCGCCATGGAAAAAGTATACTCTCGCCACTTCATCACAACCCGTTCGAGTTAGCCTCTCTGCCGCACCACCGATGACCGACACGCCAAGCAAACACACGCCGATGATGCAGCAGTACCTGCGCATCAAGGCAGAGCACGCCGACAAGCTGCTGTTCTACCGCATGGGCGATTTCTACGAACTGTTCCATGACGACGCCGTGCGCGTCGCCAAGCTGCTCGACATCACCCTCACCCAGCGCGGTGCTTCCAACGGCCAGCCAATCAAGATGGCGGGGGTGCCGTATCACGCCGCCGAGCAATACCTCGCACGGCTGGTGAAGATGGGCGAATCGGTCGCCATCTGCGAACAGATCGGCGACCCCGCCACCAGCAAAGGCCCGGTCGAACGCAAGGTGGTGCGCATCGTCACTCCCGGCACCGTCACCGACTCCGCCCTGCTGGAAGAGAAGCGCGACAACTTGCTGCTGGCGCTGCACCCGCGCGGCAACGAAGTCGGTCTCGCCTGGCTCAATCTCGCCGCAGGCACCTTCACCCTCGCCGAAGTCGCCGCCAGCCAACTGCCCGCCGAACTGGAACGCCTGCAACCCGCCGAAATTCTCGTCGCCGAAAATAGCGGAAACTCCCTCTCCCCCCGGGAGAGGGCTGGGGTGAGGGAACTCGCTGGAGCAACCCTAAAATCATTACCCGACTGGCACTTCGACCGCGACACCGCCCACCGCGCCCTGTGCCAGCAATTCGGCACCCGCGACCTCGCCGGCTTCGGCTGCGACGATTTCACCGTCGGGCTGGAAGCCGCCGGTGCACTGCTCGGCTACGCCAAACTCACGCAAGGCCAGAGCATCGCCCACATCCGCAGCGCGCAGGTCTACCACGCCGACGAATACGTGCGCATGGATGCCGCCACCCGCCGCAACCTGGAGATCACACAGACCCTGCGCGGCGAACCCGCGCCGACGTTGCTATCGCTGCTCGACACCTGCGCCACCAATATGGGCAGTCGCTTGCTC
>CAYTZF010000089.1:0-3748 GCA_964442265.1 uncultured Sideroxydans sp. | reverse complement strand
GCGGCGGGCAGCGTGTTCAACCTGTTCGGTGACTTCCCCCACCCCAACCCTCCCCCGGGGGAAGAGGGAGCCACGGTCAGTCTGAACCACCACGCGCGCATCGAGGGCGGCGTGCTGGCGGAGGAATGCGGCAAAGTGATGAGCAATTTTTTCGCCGTGCGGCGGGCGCAACAGAGAATGCAATGAAGATCGTCATCCATATTCCGGGCCAGACGCTGTCGCTGTTCGACGACAGCGGCACTCTGTTGCAAACCTATCCCGTCTCCACCGGGGCGAACGGTGCGGGCGAGGAGAACGGCAGTTTCTGCACGCCGCGCGGGCGCCATGTCATCCGCGCCAAGATCGGCGCGGGGCAGCCGCTGAATACCGTGTTCATCAAACGCCGTCCGACCGGCGAAATTTATACGCCGCAACTCGGCGCGCGCCATCCGGGGCGCGATTGGATCCTGACCCGCATCCTGTGGTTGTCCGGTTGCGAGGAGGGCTACAACCGAGGCGGCAGTTGCGATACCATGCGCCGCTACATCTATGTCCACGGCACGCCGGATGACACCGAACTCGGCAGGCCGGGCTCGCGCGGCTGCATCCGGATGCGCAATGCCGATCTGCTGGAGTTGTTCGATCGCGTTGCAGCAGGCACGGCAGTCGAAATCGTCGCTTGAACAGAAAGGAGTCGCAATGGGTCATCCTTTTACGGTCAGTCTGGTGTGTTGGCATGATGGTGAACCCTTGTTGCGCGCGATCCGCGAGGCGGTGTTCGTCCGCGAGCAGGGTGTGCCGGCGGAGCTGGAGTGGGATGAGATCGATGCCACCTGCCGCCACGCGCTGGCGTTGAGCCTCTCCGGCGATGCTGTCGGCTGCGGGCGCATCCTGACCAACGGCCATATCGGGCGCATCTGCGTGATGCCGGCATGGCGCAAGCAGAAAGTCGGCACGGCGCTCATGGAGGCGTTGCTCAACGAGGCGCGCTCGCGCGGCTACAAAACGGTCGATGTGGATGCGCAGGTGCACGCGGTGCCGTTCTACGAGCGCTTTGGCTTTGCCACGCACGGCAAGTCATTCATGGATGCGGGACTGCCGCACATCAAGATGAAGCTGGAGTTCAAGCCGCGCTGACGTGAAATGTCGGGATGAATCCCGACCTGCACGGAGCGGAGGTTTTTGTAGGTCGGGATTCATCCCGGCAGCGGCAGCCAAAATCCTGCCCGGCTTATTTCCCGTCCAGATATTCCGCATCGCTGAAGTTCAGCACCGCTTCCGGCTGGAACACGGTGAAGGCGGTGATCAGCATGCCGGTCATGAACGCCTCGGTGAGCACGATCACCGGCGAAAAAATCAGATAATGGCGCGCGATCTGGTCCCAGGTGTAATGGCTCAAGGCCAGCAGCAACAGCGTGGTGGCGATCACGTTCAGCAGCACCGCCAGTCCGGCACAGACAAATCCGTTCCACAGCACGAACAGAAAAAGATTCTTCGGCAGGTTGCGCCGGCTGAAGCGCAGCAGCCACTCGCTGAACAGCGCCGGAAGGGCAATCATCAGTAGTCCGTTGAGTCCCAGCGCGACCCAGTCCAACTCCATTCTGAACCAGGTGGCGGCCATCACCAGGGCGATCGCGGCGCTACCCATTTGCCAACCGAACAGCAGCACGAACAGGGTCGCACCGAGGATGTGGAAATTGAAGCCGGGGCGGATGCCGGCGTTGAATTGCCAGAAGATGAATGCGCCGATGGTCAGCGCCACCAGCGCGTTCACCATCTGCGGCTTGGCCAGCACGGTGCGCCAGGGTGCGCTGCGCAGCGCGCGGTACAGAAAAAAAGCAAAGGCGAGATTGGCCAGCCACAGCCAGTCGCCGCCGATCAGGGTGGCGGGCAGATTCACGGCAGGGCGTAGGGCAAGGTTTCGAATTCGAGGCGCGGCCCGGTCAGCGCGCGCAGATGCACGGGGAAATCCGCCGCGACTTCGGTCTGCACCACGGCCAGCAGTTCAAACCCGCCGTGCGCGGCGCACGCAGCCTGCACCACCTTGCCGCAGGCCTGTTCCGCATCCGCCGCACTGAACAGGTCGTCCCCCGCCTGCGGCGCCTCCTCGCTCATCACGCGCGCCAGGTACATACGCCGTTTCGGCTTGCCGAGGTAGTGCATGCGCGCCACCACTTCCTGTCCCGGATAGCAGCCCTTCTTGAAATTGACGCCGCCGATCACTTCGAAATTCACCATCTGCGGTACGAACGCTTCCTGCGTCGCGGGCAAAATGAAAGGGATGCCGGCGCGGATGTCGAGCCAGTCCCAGCAGCTCGAACCGGCTGCCGTTGCTGCCGCTTGTAATGCCTGCCACAGTGCCACCGCGCGCGCGACGGGGGTGGCGATCTGATAGCGCTGCGTGCTGCGGCACAGGATCACCGTGTCGTCGGAGTGTGTCGTTTCCCACGCCTGTTGCGGCAGCGCCGCAAACTGTTTTTGCAGCAGGGTCGCCGCCTCTGCACCGGCGACACCGAGACAGACCCGCTCGTCGCTGGTATCCGTGATCTTCACCTTGCTGCGCAGCACGTACATCGACAATTTCTTGCGCACCGGTTCGGCCAGCGCGCGCGGCAGCTGCAACAGATAGTCGTTACCCTCGCGCCAGATCACGAAACTCGCCAGCATGCGCCCCTTGGCGGTGTTGAAACTGGAAAGCTGGGCGCGGTTCGGCGTGACCTCGCGGATGTCGTTGGACAGCAGGTTTTGCAAAAAGGATTCTGCATCCTCGCCGCTGACGCGGAGCACACCAAAATGGGACAGATCGCACAGCACCGTGCCTTCCTGCGTCGCCGCCCGTTCGGCGGCGGCATCGCCGAAATGCCGCACCGTGCCCGCTTCGATCTGCGCGCCCTGTGTCGCGAGAAAATTTTGCCAGTCCTGATTCATGGTTCTGATCCGTGAGTTGCAAGTCGGCCAATGTTACCGCGAAGTTCTGTGTTTCGGCTAAACTCTCGCCGCATGAAATCCCTGTTCGCCGCGTTGTCATGCCTGCTGCTCGCCGCCTGCGACGGCGGGTTGTGGAATAACCCTTATCCCGCCTCGGATGCGGGCCGGGACATCCTCTACACCGCGTTCACCGAGCGTCCGAAACATCTCGATCCGGCGCAGGCCTACAGCGAAAACGAGTATGAGTTTCTCGCCAACATCTATGCGCCGCCGCTGCAATATCACTATCTGAAACGCCCCTACCAACTGGTGCCGCTGGCTGCCGGCGCAATGCCGCAGGTGACTTATCTCGACGCGCGGCACCGTCCCCTGCCGCAGGATGCACGGCAGCAACGCATTGCCTTCAGCGTGTATGAGATCCGCATCAAACCCGGCATGCGCTACCAGCCGCATCCGGCCTTCGTGGCGGACAACCTGCACCTCACGGAACATGACCTGGACGGCATTCATGCCTTGTCCGATTTCGCCCGCCGCGGCACACGCGCGGTGACGGCGGCGGACTACGCGCACCAGATCAAACGGCTGGTGCATCCGCAACTGCACACCCCCATCGCCGGGGTGATGATGGAATACATCGTCGGCCTCAAGGACTACGCCGCCGCGTTACAGGTTGCAGCCAAAGCGCAGCCGGAGGGTTTTCTCGACATTGAGCAATACCCGTTGCGCGGGGTTGAGGTGGTGGATGACACCACCTACCGCATCACCGTCCACGGCAAATATCCGCAGTTCGCCTACTGGCTGGCGATGCCGTTCTTCGCGCCGATGCCGGCGGAAGCCGAGC
>CAYTZF010000088.1:0-2388 GCA_964442265.1 uncultured Sideroxydans sp. | reverse complement strand
TCCCCACTTTGATGGAAACCAAACGGGATTCCGGAATGGCGATGGCCACCTCGCGCTCGCCCTCGCGCGCGAGGCGGAACACCGGCTGCCCCGCACTGACCACCTGCCCCGCTTCGGCCAGAATGGCGGCGATCACCCCGGCGTGGTCCGCGGTCAATTCGGTATAGGCGAGCTGATTGCCGGCCAGCCCGGCCTGCGCGGCGGCGGCCTTGAATGCGGTTTCCTTCGCGTCCAGCGCGGATTGGCTGACGAAGCCCCTGGCGCGCAAATCGCGGTAGCGTTTCAACTCTTCCTCGGCCAAACGGTATTGCGCGGCGGCAGCGCTTTCCTGTAAACGGCTGTCGGCCGGATCAAGGCGCGCCAACACCTGCCCCGGCCGGACCCGCTCGCCCGCCTCCACATTGCGTGCCACCATCTTGCCGCCGAGGCGGAAACCCAGCACGGTCTCATGGCGCGCGCGAACCTCGCCGCTGTAGAGATGACTTTGCGCGCTATCCGTGGTGCCGATGACAAAGATCGAGGCAGGCCGTATGGCGGTGCTCGGCGGCGGGGTGTCCTTGCCGCATGCGCTCAATAAAAGCAGCGATAGCACAAAAATATAGATAATTCTCATTGCCAGTTCCCTTTTAAACCGCTCATCCGAGGTTATCCTTTATACCATCACAATCGTGCCAGAGCGCCTTGTCTCAAGGTGCGGCCATGCCGCCGCTTGGTGATAGAATCCGCCGGCCATGTTGAACGAACGCGCGCAAATCCTGCTCAAGACCCTGGTCGAACGCTATATCAGCGACGGCCACCCGGTCGGCTCGCGCGCCCTGCAGCAATACTCCGGCCTCGAAGTCAGCCCCGCCACCATCCGCAACGTGATGTCCGACCTGGAAGAGATGGGGCTGGTCGCCAGCCCGCACACGTCGGCCGGACGGGTGCCAACCGCGCTCGGTTATCGTTTGTTCATCGACACCCTGATGGTGGTGCAGCCGCTGTCCGAATCGCGCGTGCAACATCTCAAGAATCAACTCCAGCCGAACAACCCCTCAAGAGTGCTGGCCCAGGCTTCGCACCTGTTGTCCGACTTGACGCACTTCGCCGGGGTGGTCGCCACCCCAAAACGCGCCAGCATCACCGTGCGCCAGATCGAGTTCCTGCGCCTGTCGGAAAAACGTGTGCTGCTGATCATCGTGATGCCGGACGGCGAGGTGGAGAATCGCGTGCTGCTGACGCACAAGGATTACAACCAGGCGGAAGTGACCGAGACGGGCAACTTCCTCAGCCATCACTACGCCAATCTGGCTTTTGGCGACATCCACCGGCGCGTGCAGAATGAGTTGCGCCAGTTGCAGCACGACATGACCGCGCTGATGGCGGCGGCGATGAGCGCCAGCGACGAAGCGCTGGCGCGCAAACACGAGGATTACGTGATCAGCGGCGAACGCAATCTGCTGCACAGCAACGACCTCGCCGCCAACATGGGACAGTTGCGCAACCTGTTCAACGTGTTCGAGCAAAAAACCGAATTGCTGCAACTGCTGGATGCCAGCCGCCACGCGCAAGGTGTTCACATCTTCGTCGGCAACGAATCCGGCCTTACCGGTCTGGATGCGTGCAGCGTGGTCAGCGCACCCTACACCTCGAACGACGGTCAGATTGTCGGCACGCTGGCCGTGGTCGGGCCGAAACGCATGGATTACGAGCGCGTCGTGCCCATCGTCGATATCACCGCAAAACTGTTGAGCAACGCCCTTTCCCAACATTAAATCAGCCCCCGATAACCACAGATACACACAGATAAAACATCCAATTTATGCAATCACACCGATCCTGTCCGTGAAAATCCGTGTCTATCCGTGGCCAAATTAACTGACCTCATCCAACCAAAATGAACTATCAAACCGAACCCGCTTATGCCCACGGCACGCCGGAAAAGACCGGCATTCTGCTTATCAACCTCGGCACGCCGGATGCGCCGACCGCGCAGGCGGTGCGACCCTATCTCAAGGAATTCCTCGGCGACCCGCGCGTGGTCGAGATCCCGCGCCTGCTCTGGTGGTTCATCCTCAACGGCATCATCCTCAACGTGCGGCCGAAAAAATCCGCCGCGAAGTATGCCTCGGTGTGGTTGCCGGAGGGTTCGCCGCTGCGTGTCTATACGGAAAAACAGGCGGTGCTGTTGCAAGGTTATTTGAGCCAGCAAACCAAAGCGTCGCTCGCCGTCGAATACGCCATGCGTTACGGCAACCCGTCCATCCCCTCCGCGCTGCGCAAACTGAAGGAACAGAACTGCCAGCGCATTCTCATCGTGCCGCTGTATCCGCAGTACGCGTCCAGCACCACCGCCACCGCGACCGACATCGTGTTCAATGAACTGCAACACTGGCGCAACACGCCCGC
>CAYTZF010000087.1:0-1860 GCA_964442265.1 uncultured Sideroxydans sp. | reverse complement strand
AGGTGTACGTGATTGGTCATGAGCACGTAGGCGTGGAGTTTGCAGCCGTGTTTGTCGCAGGCGAGTTGGAGTTTTTCCAGATAGAACTTGTAGTCGGCTTCGGTGCGGAATATTTCGGTGCGGTTGTTGCCGCGAACGATTACATGTTGCGGCTGGTCGGGGATGACGAATCTGGGTAAGCGGGCCATGGGCCACCTCTATTCTTGCCGGTCGGGTGCAGTATAGCGCTTGCAAATTCACCAATCAATCGAGTCTGACCCCATTGATTTTCAAATTCACCAATCAATCGAGTCTGACCCCATTGATTTTCAAGTGAGGGATTGAAGCAAGAATGAAAAGGCGGGGGTGACCGCAGGGTATTATTCGCCCCTATTGACAGGGGAGGCTAATGGGTGACCCCGTGTTCGTTCGTTTTATTCGGCAGCGGTGAGACCGAAGTCATTTACCCTGCTTGCTTTGCCAATTAAACATGATGCTCTGCGCCTGCGGTTTGGCGATGTATTTGTCCAGCGGGTGGTAGTTGTTGATGCCATAGAGTCCAATACCGCCTCCAATACCGCCTCCAATACCGCCTCCAATACCGCCTCCAGCCAGGGTAGTAAAGTAAACGCCTAACGATCCCCCTCCGGTAGCCGGGGCCAATATTGTGCCGGCTATTGCGCCGCTAATTAGCAACGCCCCCGTGCCTGCCACCCACAAGGTTGGATTGGTCACGGGATCCCTCCAGTCGTTGACTTGCCCCAAGTACTGCGCCTGCGACTGCGTTACGCCTTGTCGCATGATGCTGTCGCTCACCGGCGAGCCCAGCGATATAAAGCTCAGGTCGCCGTACTGGTGCCCCAAGGTCTGCCCCAGTTGCAAGGCTTTGTTGGCATCTTCATTGCCCGCGCTGTGCATCACCACCATCTTTCCACCTTGCTGATTGAGCGTCTGGTAGGTGTACTCGTTGAGCGCGTCCTTAAGCGAGGGCGCTTTGGGCAGGTATTCCTGCACATCGTTGGGCAAGCCTTGCGTGGAATTGACTATCACTCCCACAGGTTCGCCCAGTAATTTGCTCAACGCCTGTGCGTTTTTGAGCGCGTCCTCAGGTTTGGTGTTCATGCCCGTCTGAACGTAAATGCGCGTGCTTTGATCGTCGATGTTGATGTAGCCCATGTCGGTTTGTCCTTGCAGTTGTGTGCGTTCTTCGGTATTTGACAAGTTGTAGATCGTGCTGCTGGTCATTTGTGCCGAACGCTCATCCTTGACCAGATTGGGTGCGGCATCGCTGTCAATGCCCGCCACCTCTTTCATCAAGATATCTGGTTCCAACGCAGCCAGCTTTTGTTTGTCCCGTGCTGACAGCACAATGATCTTGTTGTTGTCGATCCTGTCTCGCGCGATGATTTTGCCGTCGTAAAGGTATAAATAGTTGTTCGCCGTCGCGTTGAAACCCGCTGCCGCGCCCGCAGTGCCCCCCGTGGCTGCCCCTACAGTCGCCCCTGCTGCCAACACCAGGGCTTGCTTGATCTCCAACGGCAAGTCCGCCTCTCTGAGCGCATCTCCAATAAGCGGCACTGCTGTTTGGCTGGTCGCAGCACCCGCTGCCCCTTGCACACCACCCGTGAGCCCGCCCACCACTGCGTGCAGGGCTACCCGCGCACTGCCGCCTTCGCTCCAGGCGTCTATGCCTGCCTGGTCATTGTTCTTCTTCGCTGCTTCCAGTTTGGTGGCTGCATAGTCCCCCACCGCCCGGCCAGCCTGCCGCCCAAACTCCCGGGTGATCTGCACCTGGGCGCTGATTTCCTTTTGCACCTTGTCCGCATCGAAGATTTGTCCGATGCCGGTCTCTTTGTCGCCGGTTCTCGCTTCTTTGTTGCC
>CAYTZF010000086.1:0-10329 GCA_964442265.1 uncultured Sideroxydans sp. | reverse complement strand
CAACTGGCTGGCGGGAGAAGACGGCATCTCCTCCATCCGCGTGGTCGATGACGGCACGCGCAAGCTCTACATCCCCTACACCGACCGCCCGATCAAATGGCACACCGACGGCTATTACAACCCGCCGGAGCGGCAGATTCGCGCCATGGTCCTGCATTGCGTGCGCCCTGCCGCGAGCGGCGGCGAGAATCAGCTGATGGATCATGAAATGGCTTACCTGCTGTTGCGCGACGAAAATCCAGACTTCATACGCGCCCTCTCCACTCCGGACGCGATGACCATCCCGTTGCGCGAGGATGAGACCGACGGCGTGCGCGAGGCGCAGAGCGGACCGGTATTTTCGACCGATGCCGGCGGTGCGCTGCACATGCGCTACACCGCGCGCACACGCAGTATTGAATGGAAACAGGACGACGCGACCCGCGCTGCGGTCACCGCTTTGGAACGCCTGCTCGCCTCGGCGACACCGCACATCTGCCACGGCCGTCTCGAACCCGGCATGGGGCTGCTCTGCAACAACGTGCTGCATGACCGCAGCGCATTCAGCGACGGCCCCGACCAGCCGCGCCTGCTCTACCGCGCGCGCTATCTGGATCGCATCAATCGCTGATAACCCCTTCCCCGGTGGCAAGTCGGGTTGAAACCCGCCCCACAGGAGTGGCGGAGACGGTCTTCCAGGCAGAAAAAACCCCGCCCTCCTTTGCGAAGGGCGGGGTTTCAAAAGGACTGCGGTCTGACCGGCTTACAGCTTCCAGCTATAGGCCACGCCGATCGAATCCTGATACATCTTGATATCCGCTTCGCCGCCGCCAAAACTCGGGGCAATCGAGCCGGAGCCACGGATCGTCTTCTTGATCGCGTGCATGTAGCCGAAGGTCAGTTCCGATTTGTTTTCCAGCGTCCAGGTCGTGCCCAGGGTCAGGTGAGTCTTGACCACGCCCGGTGCCAGGATGTTGAAGAAAGTCTGGCTACCGGGAATCTGCTGGTTGTTGGTGCTGTAACCGGCACGCAGGGTCAGGTTCGGGCTGTACACATGGCTCACCCCCACTTTATAGGCGGTCATGTTCCGCCAGCCGAAACCCGCGCCATTGTCCGCGCCCAGCGGACCGCCCTGGGCGTTGGTATTGGCTATCGATTTGACGTCACCGTACTGGATCTGCTGGACATCAAAGGCGATGGTGGTGTCCGGCAGCGGCGTCACGGCGATGCCGGCGCCATAGCTGGCTGGAATATCAAATGCGCCCTGCTGCGCGAACAACCCCGCGTACTTGTGGAATTTCTGCATCTGGGTCTTGCTCTGGTATGACGCTCCCAGCGTGATCATCGATGTCACCTGGCCGATCCAGCCGATGTGCACCCCGTAGCCGGCGGAACCGTCAACCCCGTTATTGGTGACTTTGCTCGTATTGCTAGACAGCGCAGTGAAGGGTTGCAAGCCCTTGGCTTCAAAGATCTGGTAAGCCAGGTTGAGCGAGACACCGACGGAATTGCTCTCATTTACCTTCATGGAAAAAGTGGGGGCAACAAAAAGTTGCGCCAGATTCACGCCCGTCCGGCCAGTAACGTTAAAGGCCGAGAACGGACTGGTCTGGTAATCGGTGTTCATGCCGCCGTTGCCATAGACCGAGACGCCCAGCGACATATCAGGGTTGAGCAGCTTGTTGTAACCGAATTCCGGGATGGGGAAGACGCTGGTGTCGTCACCGTTATAGGTGCCATCCAATGAGCATCCGGCCCCGCAATTATTTCCCGCCACCGTGCTGCCGCGCTGCGGCCTGAACAAATCCAGCCCCAGATCCATGCGGTCGCCAATCATGACCATGCCGGCCGGGTTGGTGGCGGCGGCCAGCGTATCCTGCGGCAGCGCATACCCCACCCCCGCCATTCCCTTGGCCTTGATCCCGTAACCGTGCGCAAAATAGCCGTTGGTGGCATGGGCCAGCGGCGAGGCGATGATGCCGGCGGCGAACAGCGAAACCGCAATTTTCTTCATCTGCATGAAATTCTCCCTGTGTGA
This sequence comes from uncultured Sideroxydans sp., assembly GCA_964442265.1. Lineage (GTDB taxonomy): Bacteria > Pseudomonadota > Gammaproteobacteria > Burkholderiales > Gallionellaceae > Sideroxyarcus. The sequence continues at coordinate 8,312 of CAYTZF010000086.1, read as the reverse complement.
TTGGTCAAACAACGCGTTATGGACTGCTACTGCATGGGTGCTGCAACTGCGGTTAAATGAATAAACAGATATCCGAATCACCGGCGAAAGCCATGAAAGTCGCGGCGCCGCCGTATTCGCACTGCTCAATGAATTCGCTCTTGTCAAACTCGAACAGGTCCACCGTCATCTGGCAGGCGATAAATTTCACGTCCAGCTCCAGACACAGGTCGCGCAACTCTTCCAGCGAGGCGACGCCGTGCTTGGCCAGTTTTTGTTTCATCATCATGGTTGCCATGCTTTCCATGCCGGGCAACATCTGGAATGCAACCGGGATCGGCATGGGCATCGGCATGGCCGGATTCCCCAGCGGACTGATCTTCACGTCGGACAAATCCTTGCGCAACAGGGGAAGTCCGTAAAAGGTGAAGAACACCTGCACTTCGTAACCCAGCGCAGCCGCGGTCGAGGCCAGGATGAACGGCGGATACGCCATGTCCAGCGTGCCTTTGGTGGAAATCAGCGCCATTTTTTTAGCCATGATGCGTACTCCTTGAGATTTTGGGTTGGAAGGGTTTATTTTTTCTTCATGTAGAAGATAAATTCGCCATTGGCTTCTTCCTGCGCCAACAGCGGATTGCCGGTTTGCTCGGCAAATGCCGCCATGTCCTTGACCGAGCCGGAGTCGGTCGAGAAGACCTTGAGCACCTGACCGGAAGCCATATCGTTCAGCGCCTTCTTGGTCTTCACGATGGGCAGCGGGCAGGACAGGTTGCGTGCGTTCAGTTCTTTGTCGAAATTCATGATTCTTTCCTCCTTGAGTTTATTGATGATGTTACAAAATGTGCGCAAACGCACAAAACCTGACTGCCATTATAGGAATAATCGCGGCAGTTGCGTCCATAGCCTGCATGAGGGGTTGGCTATAGCCATTTCGGGTTATCCTACTTCGTCCCCCGCCAAAAATAAAAGTGAAGTCGTATCAATTCGTTCTCGGTTCGCCGTTGGGTAATTTGGCATGACATTCGGAAAAGATACGCGCCCTGCAGGTGCGACATATCTCCGAATCCAGTCTCGGATAGATTTGCCTGATCCAGTCCGACATCGCCGGGAAAAAATTGTCCCCGCCAATGTTGTCGAGTTTGTCCGCCTTGCGCAGGAATTTGTAAATCTCATCCTTGCATCGATAGAAATACAGCCCGCCGCCCATATTGCGGCGGCGGCGCGCCTCCTGCTCCAGCATCTCGGCCCCCGCCACATCAACGAAGCTGATGCCGCTGCCAAGGATCATTACCGTCTTTTGTTGCGGGTTGATTTCGTCAATCTCGACCAGTCCGCTGCGCACATAATCCACCGCACCAAAAAATATGGAACCGTTGATGCGCACGATGCGGAACTGAGGACATTCGGTATGTCCGTGCGCATCAATGAAGTGATACGCCCCTTCCTCCTTGGCCGGAACAGAAGGAATGATAGAAGGACGCGACACGCGGTAAAGGTAAAGTACAAGCGACAGCAGGATGCCAAAGAAGATGCCTTTTTCCAGGTCGATTAGCGTGCCGACCAGGGTGACGAACAGCGTAACCGTCTCGGCACGGCTGGTGCGCACGATGGAGAAGATGTGGTGAAAATCGATCAGCCCCCACGCCACCAGGAACAGGATGCCGGCCATCGCCGCCGTGGGCAGATAGGAGGCCAGCGGTGCAACCAGCAACAATACCAGCAACAAAACAATCGATGCATAGACCGTGGCCAACGGGGTCTGCGCGCCCGCCGAATAGTTCACCCCGCTGCGGTTGAACGAGCCGCAGGAGGCATAGCTGGAGAAGAAGCTGCCCACCAGATTGGACAATCCCTGACCGATGAACTCCTGATTACCGTCGATGCGTTGTTCCGATTTGACCGCGATGGCGCGTGAAATGGAAACAGCTTCCGTGAGTGCCAGCATGGTCACGATCAAGGCGGGGAACATGACTTTATTCAGCGTTTCGTAGGAAAAATCCGGCATGGATAGCGGGGGCAGGCTGGCCGGCAACGCCCCCACCGTCTTGATGTGGGTGACCTCCAGCCCAAACCGGCTGGTGATCAGATAAGCCAACACACTGCCCACCACCATGGCGACGATCATGTACGGCAGTTTTGGCATGAGTTTTTTTGCCGCAATCCCCACCAGCAAGGTGAGGACGCCGACTGCAGTGACATAGGGATTGATGTTGCCGATCTGTGCGAACGTCTGCTCAATCACCACATGAAACGGCGCGCCGCGCGCGATGTCGATGCCAAAGAAATTCTTCACCTGACTGGCGGCGATGAGAAGTGCCGCGCCCGCCGTGAAACCGATCACGACCGTGTGCGAGATAAAGTTGATCAGCACGCCCATGCGCGCCATGCCGAGAATCAACTGGAACAATCCGGTAAGGAAGGTCAGGGTCAACACCATGCTGATGAACTGGGGCGAGCCCGGCTCGGCGAAGGGACTCATGGCAGCAAACACGGCGATGGAAATCGCGGTCGTCGGGCCGGAAACCAGATGCCAGCTTGAGCCGAACAGCGCGGCGATGATCGCCGGCAGCATGGCCGCATACAGGCCGTATTCCGGCGGCATCCCGGCGATGGTGGCAAACGCCACACCCTGCGGCAGCACGATCAGGGCACCGGTGATCCCGGCGATCAGGTCGGCACGGGTGGATTTTCGATCCACCAGATGCTTCCACTGCATGAAGGGCAGCAAATGGTACAGCCAGTATTTATTTGAGCGTCCGAGCATGGTGGTATGGGTTTAACCTATCGTTTGATAATAAAGATTTTGCGGGTGGTTGGCCTGCGCGAAGAAGAACCAGCGCTCGGCCAGCAATCCGAAGTATTGCAGTATAAAGGCAAAGCCCAGGGCAACCGGGCTGGACCAGCCGATCGCCAGCAGGACCAGCGGCAGCAGGAATGCCAGAATCAGAAAAGCCGGCTTGATCGCGCGCAGGAAACTATCGCTCTTGCCGTGGAAGAACTCGCGTGTGTTGAACGAACCGCCCATCGAGCCCATGGAACGCTGGGTGATCTTGGGATGCTTCACACCGATTGCGGTCTGGATGGTGGAAGTCGGCTTCAGGCGCGCATTGCGTATCAGGGATGCCACACGTCCGATCAGGGCCAGCACGGTGATGATGATGGCCCAGCCGGCAAAGAAGTCGGCCTGATCCGGCGCGGCCGAGGCCGCATAGAACGCGGCCAAAATAAAACCGGAAGAGCCGCCCATCAGGATGTAGTTGATGACCGTCAACGGCGAGTTCCATTCCTTGAGGAAACGCAGGCAGGCATAGATCATCGCGGTGCAGACAAACAGGGCGAATGCCAGCAGTGTACCCGCCGCGCCCAGCAACGCCGACAGATCGACCACCTGACCACCGGGCAATGTGACAATTTCCGGGCGGATGCCAAACAGGTGCGACACCCCGAACAAGCACACCACCCCCATGAACGCCGGCAGCACGATCACTTCGCGCGACAACCAGGAAGTGCGCCACTGGGTGGCGGCCCGCCAGGCCCGTTCGGGGTGGCCAAGGTGGAGGAACGAGGCAGCCAGACCGGCCGCCAGCAACACCAGCACGATCAGTGTGCCGTAGCCGTAGAAGTTATCGGACTGCATCGGCAATAAACCGAACAGCGCATACGATTGGTGGGTGAACAGCGCCAGGAACAGGCCCTGCCCAGCGCCGATCAATGTGGTCAAAAAGATCACTGAAAATGCTGGTTTCATAATATCTCGCTAAGTTCTGGTTACCAGGCCGACACGTCGTCCATCGTCGACTGGTCCTTGTCCGGCTTGGGTAACTGCTGGTCAAGTTTAAGCGGATTGTCAGCGCGCTCCAGCTCGTCGGCGTGGATATTCATCTTGGTCTTGCGACGCGGCAGATAATGGTTTGAAGGATGCGCGCCCCATTCCGGCATCAGCGCGTAGCCGCCCTCCTCGCGGATTGCCACCGACACTTCCGATTCCGGATCATGAATGTCGCCGAACAGGCGCGCGCTGGTCGGGCAGGCTTTCACACAGGACGGCTTGCGGTCCTCTTCCGGCATCGTCATGTCGTAGATGCGGTCCACGCAGAGGGTGCACTTCTTCATCACCTGCTGTTTCTCGTCGAGTTCGCGCGCGCCGTACGGGCAGGCCCATGAACAGTATTTGCAGCCGATGCATTTGTCATAATCGACCAGCACGATACCGTCTTCCTTGCGCTTGTAGGAAGCGCCGGTCGGGCACACCGGCACGCATGGGGGCTCTTCGCAATGCAGGCACGATTTGGGAAAGTGCATCGTCTCGCTGTGCGGGAAGGTGCCCATCTCGTAGGTCTGCACGCGGTTGAAGAAGGTGCCGGTGGGGTTCTCACCGTAGGGGCGTTCGTCCACCAGCGGACCGGCGGAGCCGGACGTGTTCCATTCCTTGCAACTGGTCACACAGGCACTGCAGCCCACGCAGACATTCAGATCGATCACGAGCGCGAGTTGGGTCATATTGCACCTTCCAAACCAGAAACCACGGCCGCCCACAGATTACGCAGATTGACGCAGATTAAAAGCAATACAAAAAAATCTCCCGCTTTCAACCGCCAGTCACGCAGATGTTTCAACATGGATCCTGGGTAATCTGTGAAATCTGCGGGCAGGTTTGCTTTTGAGGTCATCACACACCGCCTTTCTTCCTGCCGCCGCCGAAATAAGCCAGCCACTTCGGCGAATCTTTCATGCCGGGATATCTCTTCATGGGAGTGAATTGCGGCGAGGTCTGCTCGGGTTCGCCCTCTGCCGCCTTGTAGATGCACACGCGCACGTCGTACCACGCGGCCTGCCCGGTGATCGGGTCGGAGTTGGAGAAACGCGAACCGTCCGCCTGCTTCGGCAACTCTTCCGAGATCAGGTGGTTGAGCAGGAAGCCCTGCTGCGACTCGTTGGCATCAGGTGTCAGGTTCCACGCCCCGGCGGCCTTGCCGATGGCGTTCCAGGTCCACACCGTACCGGGCTCGACCGACTCGCTGTAGCGTGCCATGCAGCGCACCTTGCCCCATTGCGATTCGCACCAGATCCAGTCGCCGTCGGCGATGCCCGCGTTCTTCGCGGTCTGCGCGTTCACATACAGATAGTTGTGCGCGTGGATCTGGCGCAACCAGGCATTCTGCGAATCCCACGAGTGATACATCGCCATCGGGCGCTGGGTCACGGCGGACAGCGGATACTTCTGTTTGTCGCTGGCCTGCGTTTCCAGCGGCTCGTAGTAGAACGGCAAGGGATCGAAATAGGTCTCGACGCGCTTGGCCAGATGCTCGGGCGGCTGGCGCGTGATGCTCTTGCCCTGCGCGGCCAGACGGAATTTTTGCATCACCTCGGAATACAGGTGGATCAGGATGGGCTCGGCATAGCGCGTGATGCCGTTGCGCTGCGACCATTCGAGATAACCCCTGTTCCAGTTGCGCATGTATTGGTAGGAACGCGGCAGCACTTCATGATGCACGCAGTTGTTCTTGGCATACATTTCCCACTGGTTCGGGTTCGGCTCACCGCGCATCGCTTTTTCGCCGCCCTTGCCGCGCCAGCCGGAGAGGAAGCCGATGCCGGAACCGGGCGCAGTTTCCCAGTTGACAATGAAGTCGGGGTAGTCGCGGTATTTGCGGGCGCCGTCCGCCGTCACGAACGCGGGCAGTTTCAGGCGCGTGCCGAGTTCGATCAGGACTTCCTGGAACGGTTTGCATTCACCGGTCGGCGGCATCACCGGGATGCGCACCGAATCCACCGGCCCGTCGAATTCCGAGATCGGACGGTCGAGCATCGACATCACGTCGTAGCGTTCCAAATAAGTGGTGTCCGGCAAAACGAGATCGGCGAACGCCGTGGTCTCGGAATGAAAAGCGTCGCACACCACGATGTTGGGAATCTTGTATTCGCCGTTCTCGTCCTTGTCGGTGAGCATCTTGCGCACTTCGCTGGTGTTCATGGTCGAATTCCACGCCATGTTGGCCATGAACAGCAGCAGCGTATCGATCTTGTAAGGATCGCCGCGCCAGGCGTTGGTAATGACATTGTGCATCAGGCCGTGCGCCGACAGCGGATATTCCCAGGAAAAACCCTTGTCCAGACGCACCGGATTGCCTTCCTTGTCCACAAACAGGTCGTCCGGGTCGGCCGGCCAGCCTAGCGGCATGCCGTCGAGCGGCGTGTTCGGCTGCACCGCGCGCGGGTCGTTCGGCGGACGTCCACAGGGCGGGATAGGGCGCGGGAACGGTGTCTTGTGACGAAAACCGCCGGGACGGTCGATGGTGCCCAGCAGCGTCATCAATATCGACAGCGCACGGATGGTATGGAAACCGTTGGAGTGCGCCGCCAGTCCGCGCATGGCGTGGAAGGCCACCGGATTGCCGGTGACGGTGTCGTGTTCTTTGCCCCAGGAATCGGTCCACGCGATCGGCAACTCGATCTTCTGGTCGCGCGCGGTGATACCCATCTCGTGCGCCAGACGGCGAATCGTGTCGGCGGAGATGCCGGTCACGCCTTCCGCCCATTCCGGCGTGTATTCGGCCACGCGATCCTTCAACAACTGAAACGCGGGTTTGACCGGCGTGCCGTCAGCCAACTTGAATTCGCCGCGCAGGAAAGGATCGGCCCCCTCGGTATGCGTCACCACCGGCTGGTTGGTATTGCGGTCCCACCACAGCTTGTTTTGCGGGTCGTAACAGCCCTCCTCTTCCGGCACCTCGGTACGCACGAACATGCCGAACTCGTCATGCGCGGCATCGAGGTTCACCAGTTGGCCGGAGTTGGTATAGCGCACCAGGAACTCGCGGTCGTACAGACCCAGCTCGATCAATTCGTGGATGATGGCAAGGAACAGCGCGCCGTCGGTGCCGGGGCGGATAGGCACCCATTCGTCGGCGATGGCGGAATAACCGGTGCGCACCGGATTGATGGAGATGAAGCGTCCGCCCTCGCGCTTGAATTTGGCCAGCGACACCTTGAGCGGGTTGGAGTGATGGTCCTCCGCCGTACCGATCATGATGAACAGCTTGGAGCGCTCCAGGTCGGGGCCGCCGAACTCCCAGAACGAACCGCCGATGGTGTAAATCATGCCAGCCGCCATGTTGACCGAACAGAAACCGCCGTGCGCCGCATAGTTGGGCGTGCCGAACTGGCGCGCGAACATGCCGGTCAGCGCCTGCATCTGGTCGCGTCCGGTGAATAGCGCGAATTTCTTCGGGTCGGTGGCGCGCAGTTCGCCGAGTCGATCCGCGAGCAAGGTGAAGGTCTCTTCCCAACTGATCTCCTCGAACTCGCCCGCGCCGCGCTCGCTGCCCGGCTTGCGCCGCAGCGGCTTGGTCAGGCGCGCCGGTGAATACTGTTTCATGATGCCGGAAGAACCCTTGGCACAAATCACGCCACCGTTTAACGGGTGATCGGGGTTGCCGTCAATATAGCGAATCTGGCCGTTGCGCAGATGGACGCGGATGCCGCAGCGGCAGGCGCACATATAACAGGTGGTCTTCTTGATCTCGGTGGTGGCACCGGCAACCGGCGGCGCCAATGGGTCGTGCAATGGTGTCGATGACATGGGCAAATGTTTCGTCTTGGATTGATGTGTGCGGGGCGATGCAGGCCACGGCGGAATATTCGAAATTTTGCGCCTCAAGTATGCGTATCAGGCGTTGCATCAGCCATAGCCGTGATGAGGGAGCGCCGCATAGCCCGTTAGGAGGGGGCGACCCTCAACCCATGAGGGGTATCGCATAGCCGTCCTGCTTGCACTAGTGTGCACCCCACAAACAAAACGTGGTTTTGGGAGATGAAATGGCTTTGGTAGACCCGCATGGGGGCGGCAGCCTCAAACCGTTGTTACTTTCCGGAGAAGAACTGATTGCGGAAGTTGTCCGGGCGCAATCTTTTCCGATGGTAGCCGTCAGTTCGCGTGAAAAAGGCGACATCATCATGCTCGGCATCGGCGGTTTTACCCCGCTTGATGGCTTTATGACGCATGCCGACTGGCAGGGTGTCTGTGACGGCATGACCATGACCGGCGGCCTGTTCTGGCCCATCCCGATCACGCTCTCCACCGACAAATCCACGGCAGACGCCATCCCCACCGGCAGCGAGATCGCGCTGGTCGATCCCGAAGACCAGAGCATTCTGGCCACGATGAAGGTCACCGAAAAATACACCATCGACAAGGCGCACGAATGCGCCATGGTGTTCGGCACCACCGACCCCAAACACCCCGGCGTGAAGATGGTGATGGAACAGGGTGAAGTGAATCTCGCCGGCCCGGTGAAAGTATTGTCACAAGGCGGCTTCCCGCAAAAATA
>CAYTZF010000085.1:0-11530 GCA_964442265.1 uncultured Sideroxydans sp. | reverse complement strand
AGAAATTGCGCGTCAGCTTGCTGTTGCAGAATCAGCTTGGCGGTTTCGATGAAGGTCGGGGCAAGGCGGCGCACTTCGCTCTGGCGACTGCCGGGCAACAAGGCGAATACACGCGCGGTTTGCCGGATGCGCGTCTGCTCGCGCATTTCGCCGAGATGGGTTTGCGGCGGCAGCAAATCGGCCAAGGGGTGACCCACATAAGTGACCGGCACGCCGGCTTTTTCATACAGCGGCGCCTCGAACGGAAACAGCGCAAGCAGATGCGACACCGCCCGCTTGATCTTGTGGATACGCTCGCCGCGCCAGGCCCAGATGGAGGGGCTGACATAGTGCACGGTCGGGATGCCTTCTGCCTTGAGAGCGAGTTCGAGATCGAGATTGAAATCCGGCGCATCAATACCGATGAAAAGCGCGGGCGGCTCGGCCAGAAAACGCTCGCGCAGGCTGCGGCGGATGCCGGCCAGCTCGCGGTAATGACGCAATACTTCGAGATAGCCGTTGACCGCCAGTTTCTCCAGCGGGAACAGCACGTCCATGCCTGCGGCCCGCATTTTTGGACCCCCGATGCCGATGAAGCGCACGTCGGGCCTGGCTTGGCGGATGGCGGCCATCAGCATGCTGCCAAGCAGGTCGCCCGAGACTTCACCCGCCACCATGGCGATGGTTTTTTTTGGGTTCATGGTTGCTTAACAGGCACGACACTGCCACCTTCGAGAATAAGACTCGCTATGCCTGTTTCCCCCACCCCAACCCTCCCCCTCTCTCTAACTTTCTCCCGCAAGCGGGAGAAAGAGCAAACGAGAAAGGAAATTTTGAATCCCCGGGGGCAAACGAATCGCTGCGCGAGTTTCACGTTAACGCACGATGCCGCGGTTGGCGTGACCGAGAAAAGTCAGCAGGTTGTCGATGTCGGCATCGGCATCGCTCGCTTGCCCGTGCAGGGCAGCAATTTCCTGCTGCGCCGCCTCGAAACTGCTGCCGGTGCGATACAGGATACGATACATCTTTTTGATCATATCCAGGCGCGCGGCGGAATAACCGGCGCGGCGCGGCCCTTCCTGATGCGGGCCTTTGGCCTCGGCCGGGTTGCCGACCGCAGTCACGAAGGGCGGCAGGTCCTGGGTCAGGCGGGTCTGGAAACCGAGCATGGCAAAGTCGCCAATGCGCACAAACTGGTGGATGCCGCTCATGCCGCCGATCAGGGTATGGTCGCCGACCGTCACGTGCTCGGCGAACTGCACCGAGTTGGCGATCACGTTGTGGTTACCGATATGGCAGTCATGCGCCAGATGCACGTAGGCCATAATCCAGTTGTCGTTGCCGACCGAAGTGACGCCGCCGCCCTGCACCGTGCCGAGATTCAGGGTGCAACTCTCGCGGATGGTATTGTTGTCGCCGATAACCAGCCGGGTCGCTTCGCCCCGGTACTTTTTGTCCTGCGGGATCTCGCCGATGGAACAGAACTGGAAGATGCGGTTGCCCTTGCCAATCACGGTATGCCCGTCGATCACCACATGCGGCCCGATCACCGAACCGGCGCCGACCTCGACCCGACCGCCGATGATCGAATAAGCACCGACCGCGACATCGTCGGACAATTTTGCGCCGGGATGAATGAGCGCGGTCGGATGACGCAGGTGATCCATTATTTGGTGCGCAGTGTGCAAATCAAATCCGCCTCGGCGACGACTTTGCCCTCCACTTCAGCCTTGCCGATGAATTTCCACATGCCGCGCCGGTTCATCCCGATGGTCACGGTAAAAATCAGTTGGTCGCCCGGGCTCACCGGGCGCTTGAAGCGGGCATTTTCGATGCCGACGAAGTAATACACCGAATCGTCGCTGGGCAAGGTTCCCATCGTTTTGAACGACAGGATCGCCGCCGCCTGCGCCATCGCCTCGATCACCAGGACCCCCGGCATCACCGGGTGATGCGGATAGTGGCCGGGGAAGAACGGCTCGTTCATCGACACATTCTTCAGCGCCACGATCTTCTCGTTCGGCACGACTTCGAGCACGCGGTCGATCAACAAAAACGGAAAACGGTGCGGCAGATGCTGCAACACTTCATGAATATCCATAGCACTGCTCATGATTTTTCTCCCTTTAACGATTTAATTTCTTTTTCCAGCGCCCCGACCCGCCTGACCAGTTGATCCAGATGGCGCAGATGCACCGCATTGCTGCGCCATGCGTCGTTCCTGCTGAACGGGTAGATACCGGCATAGCTGCCGGCTTCGGTGATGGATTTTCCAATCAGGGTGAAGGCGGCAATCTCGACCCCGTCGGCAATCTGCAAATGGCCGAGAATGCCCGCGCTGCCGCCGATGCGGCAATACTTGCCGATGGTCGCGCTGCCGGCGATGCCGACGCAGCCGGCAATGGCGGTATGCGCGCCGATGCGCACGTTGTGCGCGACTTGAATCTGGTTGTCCAGCTTCACGCCGTCCTCGATCACCGTGTCGTCCAGCGCGCCGCGATCAACCGTGGTATTCGCGCCAATCTCGACGTCATCGCCGATCAGCACCCGGCCAATCTGCGGGATTTTCAGCCAGCGCCCCTCGTTCATGGCAATGCCGAAACCGTCGGCGCCAATCACCACACCCGAATGGAGAATCACCCGGCAGGCAATCACGCAGTCGTGATAGACCGTCACATTGGGATAGAGCAAACCCTGTGCGCCGAGGACGCTGCGCTCGCCGATGACACAACCGGCCATCACCACCGACCCCGCCCCGATGCGCGCGCCGGCGCCGATGCAAACCTGCGCGCCGATGTGCGCATCCGGCGCGATCTCGGCCCCCTCGCCGATCACCGCAGTCGGATGAATGCCCGGAGCCATGGACGGCAACGGATTGAGCAAGGCCGACAATCGGGCGAAATAGGCATACGGATTGGCGGCGACGATTCGCGGCAATTCGGTCAGCGCGGCATCGGCAGCGCCGACGATCACTGCGGAAGCGCGGCTGGCGGCGAGTTGTTTGCGGTATTTGGCATTCGCCAGGAATCCGATATTGCCGCGCACCGCTTTTTCCAGGGTGGCCACCTGGAAAACCTCGGTTGCGGGATCTCCCAGCACCTCGCCGCCGAGACGGGCAACGATTTCAGACAAGCAAAAACCCGGATTTTTCATGAGGTGCAGCAGTGCGTTACTTGCCTGCGGAATCGGCGTCTTCAACGGCCAGATATTTCAGCACCTTTTCGGTGATATCCACTTCCGCACTGCGGTACACCGCCTCCTGCAGGATGATGGCATAGTGCTCGCTCTCGGCGATAAGCCTGATCGCCTGGTCGGCTTGGGCCAGAATGCGCGCCACTTCCTCGTTCTGGCGCAGGGAAAGATCCTCGCGAAACTCGCGTTGCCGGGTTTGCAGCATCAGATTCAGATTGGCGATTTCGCGTTCCTGAATCCGGCGCGCGGATTCGGAGAGGGTCTTCTCTTCCGATTCAAGGCCGGTTTTGGCATCCTGCAACTGCTTCGCCAGCGCCATCACCTCCCGCTCGCGCACGGAAAATTCCTTGTCGATCTTTTTTTGCGCGGCCAGCGCGGGTTCTGATTCGCGCAGAATCCGCTCGGTATCGACAAAGCCGATGCGCGTCGTTTCCGCCGCCGCAGCGGCGGCAAACGCGCACAGCAAAATGCCGGTCATTATTTTGTTTTTCATGCCACCTCCCATTTGCCGGAAGAAACCCTCACCCCGCTCGCTCAGAAAAATCCGCCCAGCGTGAATTGGAAATTCTGCACCTTGTCCTGCGGCTTGTCATTCAGCGGCTTGGCCCAGCTAAACTGCAACGGCCCCGCCGGCGAGAACCAGTTCAGCCCCACGCCGGCAGAATAACGCATTCCCATCGAGGCGGGGACTTCCGATTTTTTGCCGGACAGCGCGCCGCCGTCGATGAACGCGCTCAGGCGCACGGAGCGATTTTTTTCCATCCCGGGAATCGGAAACAGCAATTCGATATTTCCCACCACGCGTTTGGTTCCGCCCAGGGTGTTATTGTTGATGTCGCGCGGCCCGAGAGAGCTCAAATCATAGCCGCGCACCGAACCGGTGCCGCCCGCAAACAGGTTTTTGAAAAACGGCAATTCCATTCCGGAGTAGCCGCCGGCGACCCCCAGATCGCCGTTCAGGCGCAGGGACAATTCCTTGGTCAGCGGATAGAACCACTGCTGAATGTAGGTGAGCTTGTAGAAACGCTGGCCGGATACCGGCAACGAGGCTTCAAGAAAAGCGCGCTGCGTCTCGCCCTCGGTGGCGTACACCGCGCTGTCGCGCGTGTCGCGGGTCCAGCCGATGGTGCCCAGCACATTCTGGTTATGGGTGCCGAAGGTGTTCACGTAATCGATGAATTGCTGCGGGCTATTGCTGTTCAGCGCCAGCGTGGTGTCTTCCAGCGACAAGCCGTACTGGAACGACTCATCGTCGTTGACCGGCACCCCGAAACGCACCCCGCCGCCGTAGGTTTTCGAAGTGAACTGGCTGATCGAGGTGGTGGTGCCGTCGGTTCGGCGCCGGAACGCATCAAACCCGCGGCTGATGCCATTGTCGGTGTAATACGGGTTGGTGTAGGAAACCGACAGTGTCTGGTTGATCTTGCTGGTGTTGATTTGGGTGGACAAGGAATTGCCGGTGCCAAAAAGATTGGACTGGGTCACCCCGGCCAACAAGGTAATCCCCTCGCCATTGCTGAAACCCGCGCCAATCTGAAAATTACCGGTCGGTTTTTCTTCCACGCTCAAATTCAGGTCAAGCTGGTCGCTGCTCCCGCTGACCGGCTGGGTTTCCACATTGGTCGCGCCAAAGAAACCGAGACGGTCAAGCCGCTGTTTCGATTTTTTGATTTTGGAGGTGGAAAACCAGCCCCCCTCCATCTGGCGAAATTCGCGCCGCACCACTTCATCCTTGGTCTTGTCGTTGCCGTTCACGTTGATGCGGCGCACATAGGCGCGCTGCATCGGATCGACCATAAAGGTGAAGGCCACCTGGTGGGCGTCCTTGTCGATATCGGGGATGGCACTGATGTTGGCAAAGGCGTAGCCCTTGTCGCCCAATTCCTCGCGGATCCTGTCCGAGGCCTCGGTCAATGCCTGGCGCGAGAAAGTCTGCCCGGGCCGGATGTTGATCATGCCGCGCAATTGCTCGTCGCCAAACTCGCCCTTGGCCACCGCCATCTTGATATCGGATACGGTGTAGGGTTCGCCTTCGGTAATGTTCAGGGTGATGTAGATGTCTTTCTTGTCGGCCGAGATCGAAACCTGGGTCGAATCGATGGAAAAATCCATGTAGCCGGAATTCAGGTACAGGCTGCGTATGGCTTCCATGTCGGCTTGCAGTTTGGGCTTGGAATACTGGTCGTTATTGGTCAGCCAGGTGAATATCCCGGGTGTGGTCAGCTTCATCTCGCCGAGCAGGGTTTTATCCCGGTAATGCGTGTTGCCGACGAAATTAATCTGGCGAATCTTGGATGGATCGCCTTCGGTCACGTCCAGCTTGACCGCCACCCGGTTGCGCTCCAGCTCGGTCACCGTGGTCGTCACCTCCACCGCATATTTGCCGCGCGCGATGTATTGGCGTTTCAACTCCTGTTCCGACTTTTCCAGCATCGCCTTGTCAAAGATGCGCCCCTCGGCCAGCCCCACCAGCTTGAGATTATCCAGCAACTGCGGCTTGGGGAAATCCTTGATTCCGTTCAGCTCGACACTGGCGATGGTCGGCCGCTCCTGCACCCGCACCACCAGCACTCCCTGGTCGGCAAGAAGCTGCACATCCTTGAAAAATCCGGTGGAGAACAGGGCGTGCAGCGCCGCCGTGGCACGCTCGTCCGTCACCGTGTCACCCACTTTCAGCGGCAGATAGCTGAACACCGTTCCGGCTTCGGTGCGCTGGATCCCCTCCACCCGAATGTCTTTCACCACGAACGGCTCGCCCGCCGAGGCGGTAGCGCCAAAAAGGAGCGCCCATACGCCCGCCAGTTTTTTTAAATCCATTATTTGTTTAACCCGAGATCAGGCGACTAATGTCGTTGTACAAAGCAAAACCCATCAGGGTGAGAAGGAGCGCGATACCGACCCGCTGTCCCGTTTCCCATGCCGTGTCCGACACCGGACTGCCCTTGAAAAATTCGACCGCATAATACAGCAAATGTCCGCCATCCAATAACGGGATGGGCAACAGATTGAGGATGCCGAGACTGATGCTGATCAGCGCCAGAAACCCGAGATAGGCGCCGAGCCCCATCTGCGCCGATTGCCCGGCATAGTCGGCGATGGTGATCGGACCGGACAGATTTTTCAGCGACACCTCGCCCAGCACCATCTTTGCCATCATCTTCAGGCTGATAAAGGAAGTCTCCCAGGTTTTGCGCAAGGCTTCCTGCAAGGCGCGCAAGGGCGAATAACTGACTTCGGTCAGCATGGCGTCAAACACCGCGCGGTCGATCTGCGGCGCGGCGCCGATGCGGCCAATGGCTGTATTGTTTTCTTCGATCCGGTCGGGCGTGATGATCAGCCGCTGCAACCGCCCTGCGCGCTCGATTTCTACTTGCAAAGCCTGCTGCGGATGGGCGCGCACCACCTCGACCCAGTCGCGCCAGAACGGCATCGCCGCACCCTCGACGCGCACGATGCGATCACCCTCGCGCAGGCCGCCCCGCTGCCCCGCGCCGTCGGCCACCAGTTTGCCGATAACCGGATAAACCGGCGGCTGATACGGATACAGGCCGAGTTTGGCCATGAAATCACCGTCCAGATCGGCTGCCGTCAGATTGCCCAGATGCAGAACGCGCAAGGCTTTCCCGCCGGCTGCAGAACTGATTTCGAGTTGCGCCTGTTGCGCCTGTTGCCCCTGCAACACCAAATCGAGCAAGCGCCAGCGCGCATCCTGCCAACTCGCCACCGCCACGCCGTCGATGGCAAGTATCGTGTCCTGTTCCCGCAACTGTGCCATCGCCGCCGGGGTGTCCGGCCGGATCTCGCCCACCACCGGCTTGACGCCCGGCACGCCATAAATGAACAACGCCCAGTACAACAGCACCGCCAGCAACAGATTGGCGACCGGCCCGGCCACCACGATCGCCATGCGCCGCAGCACCGGTTGGCGGTTGAACGCGCGCGGCAAATCCGTTGCGGACACCTCGCCCTCGCGCTCGTCCAGCATCTTGACGTAGCCACCCAGCGGAATGGCAGAAAGAGCCCATTCCGTTTCGCCGTTGCCAAAACGTTTGCTATACAGCACGCGACCGAAACCGACCGAAAAACGCAGCACCTTGACCCCGCAGCGGCGTGCGACGAAGTAGTGTCCCAATTCGTGGAACACCACCAGCACGGCAATCGCCACGATGAAAGCGAGCAACGTTGTCATATTCAAAAATGTCCAAACTTTAAGCCACGGGGAACACAGAGACCACAGAGGGAATCGCCGGTTCCCCTGTAAGCTCTGTGTTGTCTGCGGCAAATGGTTTTCAATTTCATTGCGCGATCCATTCCTGCGCCGCGCGGCGCGCGGCGGCATCGGCTTCCAGCACGTCCCGCAATTCTTTCACTTCGGCACGCGCCACCCGCCCCATCACGTCTTCGATCAGGCGCGGAATATCAAGGAAAGCGATGCGCCGTTCAAGGAAGGCGGCGACTGCAACCTCATTCGCCGCATTCAGCAAGGCAGGCACCGTGCCGCCCGCGCGCAAGGCCTGATAAGCCAGCGCCAGACAGGGGAAACGGGCAAAATCCGGCGCGCTGAAATCGAGGCGGGCGATCTGAAACAAATCCAATGGTGCCACGCCGGACTCGATCCGCTGCGGCCAGGCCAGCGCATAAGCAATCGGCGTGCGCATATCGGGATTGCCCAGTTGCGCCAGCACCGAGCCATCGACGTATTGCACCGCCGAATGGATCACACTCTGCGGATGCACCACCACCTGGATCGCATCGGCCGTGGCGTTGAACAACCAGTGTGCCTCGATCACCTCCAGCCCTTTATTCATCATGCTGGCGGAGTCGACCGAAATCTTGCGCCCCATGCTCCAGTTCGGATGCGCGCAGGCCTGCTCCGGCGTGACCTGCTCCAGCTCGGCCAGGGATGTGTTGCGGAACGGACCGCCGGACGCGGTAAGCAAAATCTTTGCCACGCCGCTGGCCCGCATGTCGCCCGCGTAAGCGCGCGGCAACGACTGGAAGATGGCATTGTGTTCGCTGTCGATGGGCAGCAGAACGGAGCCGCTGCGGTGCACCGCTTCCATGAACAGATGGCCGGCCAGCACCAGCGTCTCCTTGTTCGCCAGCAGGATTTTCTTGCCGGCCTGCGCCGCGGCCAGCGTCGGCGGCATACCGGCCGCGCCGACGATGGCGGCCATCACCGCATCGACTTCTGGCAGGGTTGCCACGCGCACCAATGCATCAGCACCGCACAGCACTTCGGTATCCAGTCCGGCCGCCGGCAAACGCGCGCGCAGGCGCTCGGCGGCAGCCTCGTCGAGCAGCACGGCATAGCGCGGATGAAAACTTTGGCACTGCTCGAACAACAGTCCATCCTGTTGCTGCGCGGTGAGGGCGATGATCTGATATTCACCGGGATGGCGCGCCACAACATCCAGCGTGCTTTTGCCGATGCTGCCGGTGGAGCCGAGTATCGTGATGTTCTGCACTAATTGATTCCCTGAAACAGCAGCGCCAGCGCCGCCAGCGGCAGCGTCGAAGTCAGCGCATCGATACGGTCGAGCAAACCGCCATGCCCCGGCAGCAGCGCGCCGCTGTCCTTGACGCCTGCCTGGCGTTTGATCGCCGATTCAAACAGGTCACCCAGCACCGCCAGCACCACCCACCACCATGCAGTCAGCATCAGCGCGGGCAATACTTGCAGGCGCGAAAACTCCGCGCTGAAGGTCCAGACCAGCGCCACGTAAATTGACACGCCGAAGATCGCACCGGCCACCCCTTCCCAGGTCTTGCCCGGACTGATGCTGGGTGCCAGTTTGCTCTTGCCGAAGCGGCGGCCGGCAAAATAGGCTGCAATGTCGGCCACCCACACCAGCCCCATCACGAACAGCAGCACCCACGGACTGGGCGTTGCTTCGCGCAGATCGATCATCGCCAGCCCGGTCGGGATCAACACCGCCCAGCCGACCCCCATCATCAACCCAGGCCGGGTCACTTTGATCCCGCTCATCAGCCAGGCGGGAACCACCACCAGCCACAGCAAGGCGGAAAGCAGATAGAAAAACAGATGAACATATTGGCTTTGCTGCGCGCTGACACCGGTATCCAGCCATAACAAACCGAGCATCAGCAGCAGGGTCGCACCCAAGTACAGCCAGGCTTGGCGGCCTTGCAAACGGGACAGATGCGACCATTCCACTGTGCCCTGCATCACCATGGCGACCACCAGCAGCGACCAGCCCAGCGGCGGCAACCAGAACAGCGCAACCAGCAACAAGGCCAGCAGAACGACGGCGGTCAGCACGCGGGATTTAAGCACCGGGTTCCCCTTTCAATTGTTCGCTGGTGCGGCCGAAACGGCGTTCGCGTTTCTGGTAGGAATGGATCGCCGCCTCCAGCGCGGCGCGGTCGAACGCCGGCCACAGGATATCGGTGAAATACAGCTCGGTGTAGGCCAATTGCCACAGCAGGAAGTTGCTGATGCGCTGCTCGCCGCCGGTGCGGATGAACAAGTCCGGTTCCGGCGCGTAGTGCATCGAGAGATAGGGCGCCAGCTCTTCTTCTTCAAAGGCGCTGGCGCGTTCGGGATGTGCCTGGCTCAAGGCATGCATCGCCTGCATGATGTCCCAGCGCCCGCCGTAGTTGGCGGCGATGGTCAGGGTCAGCCCGCTATTGGCGGCAGTGAGTTGCTCGGCCAGCTCGATATGCCGCACCAGCGGTGCATCGAAGCGGCTACGGTCGCCGATGACTTTCAGGCAGATGTTGTTCTCGTGCAACTTGCCGACTTCGCGCTCCAGCATCTTCAGGAATAACTGCATCAGAAAGGACACTTCGGCGGCAGGGCGGCGCCAGTTTTCGCTGCTGAAGGCAAACAGGGTCAGGTATTCCACCCCAAGTTCGCGGCACGCCCTGACCATCTCGCGCACTATCTCCACGCCGCGCTGGTGCCCCATCACGCGCGGCATGAAACGCTGTTTTGCCCAGCGCCCGTTGCCATCCATGATAATGGCAATGTGACGCGGCACCGCGGTGATGTCGGGGATGCTGCGGGTCGAGCTGAAGAAGGGCAGTGCCATGATCGGCAGTCTGAACTAGACCGCCATCAGGTCGGTTTCTTTGGCCTGCAGGGCTTTATCGATTTCTGCCACAAAACGGTCGGTGAGTTTCTGCACATCATCCTGTGCGCGGCGCTCATCGTCTTCGCCGACTTGCTTGTCCTTCAGTAATTTTTTCAATTGCTCGTTGGCATCGCGGCGGATGTTGCGCACCGCGATCTTGGCGTCCTCCCCCTCACTTTTGACCACCTTGATCAGGTCGCGCCGGCGCTCTTCGGTCAGCATCGGCATCGGCACGCGGATCAGTTCGCCGTTGGTGGCCGGATTCAGTCCCAGATCGCAATCGCGGATCGCTTTTTCGATCGGACCGACCATGTTCTTTTCATACGGCTGAACGCCGATGGTGCGCGCATCGGTCAGGGTCACGTTCGCCACCTGGTTGACCGGGGTCGGGTTGCCGTAGTAATCCACCATCACGTGATCCAGCAATCCGGTATGCGCGCGCCCGGTGCGTATCTTGCCGAGGTCAACTTTTAGCGCCTCCAGCGACTTTTGCATCTTCTGTTCAACGTTTTTTTTGATCTCAGCGATCATGCTTAGCTCCTAACGGTCATGGCAATAATGCTGCTTCTGATAATGAAACACGCCACGACCGTTTCCCCCACCCCACCCCTCCCCCGGGGGGAGAGGGAGCAAACGAATCGCCGCGCGCGTTTCAATTTATTCCACGCGTACCAAGGTTCCTTCACCCTCGCCCATCACCACGCGCTTCAGTGCACCGGGCTTGAAGATGCTGAACACGACGATCGGCAGCTTCTGGTCGCGGCACAGGGTCAGCGCCGTCGCATCCATCACCTTCAGATTCTTGCTGATCGCCTCGTCGAAACTCAGGCTCTGATAGCGGATCGCATTGGGATTCTTTTTGGGATCGTCGGTATAGATGCCGTCAACCTTGGTCGCCTTGATCACCACGTCGGCCGACATCTCCACCCCGCGCAAGGCAGCGGCGGTGTCGGTGGTAAAGAACGGACTGCCGATACCCGCCGCGAAGATCACCACCTTGCCGTCTTCCAGATAGCGCAGCGCCTTGCCGCGAATAAACGGCTCCGCCACCTGCTCCAGATTCAAGGCCGATTGCACGCGGCAATCCACTCCGGCCCGGGTCATCGCATCCTGCAAGGCCATCGAATTCATCACCGTGGCCAGCATGCCCATGTAATCGGCGGTGGCGCGATCCATTCCGGCTGCGGCAGGCGCCACCCCGCGGAAGATATTGCCGCCGCCGATCACCATCGCCACTTCGACACCCAACTCGGTCACTTCCC
>CAYTZF010000084.1:0-7734 GCA_964442265.1 uncultured Sideroxydans sp. | reverse complement strand
GAATAGATAAGATCAGACAAGAATTAATGAATATGTGCAATCGTTGCGAGGTAATAGTTGTATCCGAGGAAATGTTTTTAGTTTCAGAAAAAAAAACAAGATGGCGTACCAAGCTGGCGAATCTATCGAGGATTCTTGAAGGATTCGACTACAAAATAATCGTCACGGTAAGGGAGCCAATATCAGCAATGTTTTCCTATTATGTAGAACGTTATGGAATTTTTTTGGCGAAGGGAAAGAGCTTTATTGAATTAGCTAAAAATGATGAAATGATGGAAATCTATCATTATGGAAAATTAACTACTGCACTATTTAAATATTTCAAACCAGAAAAAATATACATAAAAAAGTTTGAAGATTTAGTTGCAGGTGAAGGGCCGGAAACACTAACCAGACTAATTGTAACGGATGGCTCTTGTAAAAAAAGTTTTAAACTTAATAATCACAATACAAAAAACGTTACTAGCCAAGGTGTGTATGCGGACATAAAAAGCACATTTACATATAAATTCGATCTTGAAACTTTGTCTGTATGGGTACGCCGTATTTTTTTTCCGGCAGTAAATTTATTACATGGTAGCAAGATTAATGATAAAGAACTTGTTGTTAAGCCGACCCAAAACGAAATAAACGAACTCAAACGACATCTTAAAATGGAAAATGAGGCATTAAACAAATTATTTAAAATTAAATATGACTAAACTAGATGATAATTCGCAGGCTAAACTAACTTTAGTTCCATTGCAGTTAAAAGTCCGTTTTTTTCTTCCGTCGTGAAATCTCACAGACAAATATTCCGCTCCAGCGCTGTAATCGGGGGCGCGTCATTCGTCAATATACTCATTGGTATCTTTAAAATGAAGGTGTTGGCGATAATGCTCGGCCCCACTGGGATCGGCCTGGCGGGGTTGTACCAGAACATCATGGCAACGGCTACCACTCTGTTTGGTTGCGGTCTGGATAGTAGTGGTGTTCGACAGATCGCTACCGCACATGATGACCAACAACTGTTTGTATTGATAAGGCGGGCGCTGGTGTGGGCGAATATTCTGCTTGGCGTCACAGGGATGCTGGTGCTATGGGTGGTAAGTGGACTGTTGTCACAGTGGGTATTTCATGACAACACTCATGCGAGCGAGATGGGTTGGTTGGGAATCGGAATGTTTCTGTCCCTGATGGTGTCATCCAAGGTGGCGTTGCTACAAGGTTTGCGCCGGATCGACGCGATAGCCAAGGTTAAAATATTCGGTGCCATACTTGGTGCAGTGACAGGTGTAGTTCTGATCTGGCTTCTGGGCGAAAGGGGGTTGCTCTGGTTTGTGATTGTGGCACCTGCAGTGAATCTGGTGTTTTCTCACTGGTATGTAGCAAGCTTGCCAAAAAACAATGAGGGACTTGACTGGCTTGTATTGCGCCGTCAATGGCAGGCTATGTTCTCATTGGGTATTCCGATTATGGCTGCAGGTTTGCTGACGTTGGTCACGCAAATGGTGGCGAGAAGCTGGGTAATTGGTGATCTCGGGATTGAGGCAGGCGGTTATTTTCAGGCGGCATGGAGCATAACCATGACCTATATCAGTTTTGTGTTGGGTGCAATGGCAACGGACTACTTGCCGCGCCTGACTGGTGCGATTCGCGATTACGGACGTGCAGGAAAAATGGTCAACGAACAGACCGAGATGGCGCTGTTGATGGCAGCCCCAGTATTACTCGTAATGCTGACGCTGGCCCCGTGGGTGATCGAATTGCTATATTCGGCCAGCTTTGCGCCGACAGCAGATATCCTGCGCTGGCAAGTGATGGGGGATATGTTCAAGGTGATCGGTTGGCCGATGGGGTTTATTGTTCTTGCCATGGGCAGAGGCGACGTGTTCATCGCGACCCAGCTCAATTGGAATGTTATCTATCTGCTTTGTCTTTGGTTGGGTATGGAGTCGATGGGCCTCCTGATTGTGGGCGTCGGCTTTTTCATTGCTTATATATTTCAAGTCGGACTGGTGCGTATGGTCGTGGGTAGGTTGATCGGATTCTCTTCCGAATGGAGGAATCTACTCATGTTTGCCGCACTATTAGTTTCTGGCGGCGGCATACTGTTGCTCAGCCGAATTGCGCCGGACAATACGATGGTCGTTGGGTTGTTATTAAGCAGCGTGTTTGGTGCGTACAGCCTGTGGCGACTGGACCGACTGCTGGACTTGGGCGAAGTGGTGAAAAGATTTACAAGGCGACGTTGACTGATTGCTGTTCGTGTGGTCGTCGTGCGAGATTTTTTGAGGGGTTGAAATGAGTGTTATCCATGCGCTTGCTGATGTTAAAAGCGAAAATATTGGTGCAGGCACGCGCATCTGGCAGTTTTGCGTGGTGTTTGCGGGAGCAGAGATTGGTGAGAATTGCAATATATGCGCTCAAGTGTTGATTGAAAATGATGTGTTGGTTGGTAACAACGTCACGATTAAAAGTGGCGTGCAGCTTTGGGATGGAGTGCGAATTGAGGATAACGTTTTCATCGGGCCAAACGTGACTTTTACCAATGATTTGTTTCCGCGATCCAAGGTGTATCCCCCACGTTTTTTGCAGACAATAGTGAAAGCTGGTGCCTCTATTGGGGGGGGGGCGGTGATTTTGCCTGGCATCACAATTGGCGAAAATGCCATGATTGGCGCGGGAGCTGTGGTGACAAAATCGGTTCCTGCCGAAGCTGTTGTGGTGGGCAATCCGGCGCGGATTGTCGGGTATGCGGGAACGAGAGATGAACGTGCCCGGAACCCCGCAGATACGGAAAGCGCAGTGGGTGCGAGGAAGGACGCTGGTGTTTCGTAACGCGGGAAAAAGCGATGCAGGTTTTATCCTCTCGCTTAGGTCGGACAGTAATAAGTCGAGATATTTGAGTCAGACTTCCCCGGAATTCAGTCATCAAGTGTCTTGGCTTAATGACTATGCCAAAAAAACCGATCAGGCCTATTTCATCATCGAAAGCACAGAAGGCGCGCCATTGGGCACAGTACGGCTCTACGATGCGCAAGCTGATAGTTTTTGCTGGGGAAGTTGGATACTGAAAGATGGCGCAGCTCAACCTGCCGCAATCGAATCGGCTTTGATGGTATATTCGTACGCCACTGATCATCTTGGGTTTCGGGCAGCGCATTTCGATGTGCGCAAGGGCAACCTGAATGTGTGCCGGTTTCACGAGCGATTTGGTGCCGAGCGTGTGGGTGAAACAGCAAACGATTATTTATATCAAATTGACATTGTAAAAATATTGGCTGCACGACTCAGATACAAAAGGTATCTCCCTGAAATCGTAACCGTTAAGTGGTGAGACCGATGACTATCGAACATTGCAAAATTATTGATCTGCCGAAGATATCCGACCCGCGCGGCAATCTTTCTTTTATTGAAGGTGGACAGCACATTCCCTTTGATATAAAGCGTGTCTATTACCTGTACGATGTTCCAGGTGGTTCTGACCGTGGTTCACACGCGCATAAGAATTTGCACCAGTTTGTTGTTGCGATGTCAGGTAGTTTCGATGTGGTATTGGATGATGGCAAAGAAAAAAAATGTTTTCATCTTAACAGGTCTTACTACGGGTTGTATGTGTGCCCCATGATGTGGCGGGATTTGGATAATTTTTCATCGGGGGCGGTATGTATGGTGTTGGCATCGGAACATTATGACGAAGCCGACTACATTCGCGACTACCAACAATTTTGTTCGGCAGCCAAGTCGCTGTCAAACCGATAGCAGCATCTTGTGGGCAAAGAAATGTCCGGCATGAAACCCATTCCTTTTCTGGATTTGAGGTCGCCTCATATTGAACTGCGCGCTCAACTGCAAGAGGCATTCGAGCGTGTATTGGATTCGGGCTGGTACATACAAGGCAACGAACTCAAGCAGTTTGAGGATGAATTCGCGCAATACTGCGAAGCAAAGCATTGCATTGGCGTAGGCAACGGCTTGGATGCCTTGCACCTCATTTTGCGCGCATATGGAATCGGCGAGGGTGACGAAGTCATCGTGCCATCCAACACCTATATCGCCACTTGGCTCGCGGTCAGTTATGCGGGAGCGATGCCTATTCCGGTCGAGCCGGATGAGCGTACTTACAACATCGATCCCTCCCGCATCGAAGCGGCGATTACTTCGCGCACTAAAGCCATCATGCCGGTTCACCTCTACGGGCAGCCCGCTGATATGGATACGATTAACGCCATCGCCAAAAAGCACAATCTCAAAGTGATTGAAGATGCCGCGCAAGCGCATGGCGCGCTTTACAAAGGCCGCCGTGTGGGAACGCTAGGCGATGCTGCCGGGTTTAGCTTCTATCCGGGCAAGAATTTGGGCGCGATTGGTGACGGCGGCGCAGTCACTACCAACGACACCCAGCTCGCGCAAAAAGTTCGGGTGCTGGGCAACTACGGTTCGCATGTTAAATATCATAATGAAGTCAAAGGCTACAACTCGCGTCTGGATGAGCTGCAAGCCGCCATGCTGCGCGCAAAGCTTAAAAAACTGGATGAGTGGAATGACCGTCGCAAAAAGATAGCCGCCACTTATTTGCGCGATATGGCAGGTTTTAAGCTGGTGTTGCCTCATGTTCCTGAATGGGCGAATCCGGTATGGCATTTGTTCGTGGTGCGCAGCACGCAACGCGATACCCTGCAAAATAAATTGGCTGAATCCGGTATAGGCACGATGATTCACTACTCCATCCCGCCGCATCTGCAACCCGCCTATGCGGAACTGAATTACAAGCCTGGCGATTTCCCGATTGCCGAGGTGATTCACCGCGAGATATTGAGCTTGCCGATGGGGCCGCATTTGAGTGCGGAGGGTGCAACAGCTGTTGCGGCGGCGATTAATACTTCGGCATAACCGCATGAGCTTGGCGAAAACAAGTCTGCTCAACGGCGTTGCCGTTGTCATCAAGGTTGTCAGCGGGTTACTGCTGAATAAGATTTTTGCAGTTTACGTGGGGCCTGCCGGTTATGCTGTCGTGGGACAGTTTCAAAATGCTGTAACTATTATCGTCAGTTTGGCCGGAGGCGTGTTTTCCACGGGGGTGACGAAAGCAACCGCGCAACACTTTGACGATGAAAGCAGGCAACATACGGTGTGGAAAACTGCATTTCGGTTTTCCCTGGTTGCATCGCTTGTTGCCGGCGTATTTCTTCTCCTGTTCGGAAGCCGATTGTCAGAGTTATTGCTACATCGCGGCGATATGTCCGGCGTTTTTATTTGGCTGGCGCTGGCTTTGCCGGCAATGGCGGCAAACAACCTGCTACTTGCAGTCGTAAATGGAAAAAAAGAGCTGGCTATCTATGTCAGCGCAAACATTCTCGGCAGTCTAATCAGCCTGCTTGTTGCAGGTTTGCTTGTCTATAATTTTGGCCTATATGGCGCGCTGCTCGCCTTCACCATCAATCCTGCGCTTACCCTAATCGCCACAGCGATGATGGTATCGCGCAAACGATGGTTCAACACCAAAAACATCTGGGGGAACATGAGTCGGCCTGCGCTGCGCGAATTATCCGGCTTCGGCTTGATGAGTTTAACTTCCGCCATGGTTGTTCCTGCCAGTTTTATGCTGATTCGCGATCTTCTAACCAACCAATTGGGCTTGACTGCCACTGGGTACTGGCAAGCGAGTTGGAAAATCAGCGAGATTTATTTAATGCTGGTAACGGCCACGCTTTCGGTTTATTACCTGCCTCGCCTGGCTGAAATACGCACATCTACCGAACTCAAAATTGAAGTTTTTAAAGTCTATCGTTTTGTGATGCCGATAGTCATTGCAAGTGCCGCAATGATTTATTTTTTTCGCGACCCAATTATTCTTTTCCTGTTCAGCACCAGTTTTTTGCCAATGCGGGAGTTGTTTGTCTGGCAGCTTTCCGGAGATGTGATAAAAATCGGTTCATGGATTCTTGCTTATATTATGCTTGGACGCGCGATGATAAGAGCTTTTATTGTCACTGAAATATGGTTTTCGTTGCAATTCGTTTTATTGAGCTGGGGGTTGGTCAATCAATTTGGTTTAATCGGGGTGCCCATGGGGTATGTGGTTAATTACTGCGTGTACTGGGTGGTAGTGGGTTATCTGGTGAAGCGTGAAATGAAAAAAATGAGAGCGACAGATGACTAAACCTTTGGTTACCTTTGCTTTATTTGCCTACAACCAGGAACGTTACATACGCGAAGCCTTGGCAGGGGCATTGGCGCAAACTTATTCGCCGCTTCAAATCGTTCTGTCCGATGATAATTCGACTGATAGAACATTTGAAATTATGCGAGAAGTGGCGAGCCAATATCACGGCCCGCATCAAATTTTGCTAAACCGTAATGAGTCCAATCAAGGCATCGGTATGCACGTTAACAAAGTCATGAGTCTGGCTGAAGGCGAATTTATTGTGGTTGCAGCAGGTGATGATATTTCTCTACCTGAACGAACAACAGTGCTGGTTGAAAAATGGATTGAATTGGGACGAGGGGCGCTCTCAATTCACACCTCTTTATGGCAGATAGACGAGGCGGGACATGATCTGGGGATTAGAAGACCAGTTCCAAAAAAAAGTTTTTTTGTATCGGACGGAATCATTGGCGCATCCCATGGATGGTCAAAGAAATTGTTTGACAGATTTGGGGATTTAGTCCCGGGTTTGTACATCGAGGATCAAGCAGTCGGGTTCAGGGCACTGCTGTTGGATGGACTTTTCTTTATTGATCTGCCTTTGGTCAAATACCGGGTTGGCGGTATTTCCTTGCCGTCTTTCGACAGAGCCTCCAGCTTTAGGCGTTGGCTGGAGTGGGGCGTTCTAACAGAGCAACATTTGTTGGACATCAAAAAATTGGCAAATCCAGACCCTTCCCTCCTGCAGAAGCTGGAAGACAGGGTTAATGACTACAAAATTTTGCAGGAACTTTCGCACTCACCGCGCCCATTTCAGACGCTGTGGCTACACCGAAAATCTGCCACACCTTTTTTGTTAAACCATGCATTGAAATACATTGCGCCACGCCTTTCGCAAGCCATTTGGGCAATCCATCATCGCGAACTCATTAAGGGGCTTGAGAAAAATTCAAGTAAGGCTAATAACTGAATTGGCTTCACGGCAAAGAAAATTAGGCTAGTTTTCGGTACCTGGTGCAGCCTGTCCTGCGCAGACATACGCCTGATTTACGCTCGCATTGCTTATTTTGTTGATCCGCACCAAGTAATCCACCAGCAATTTCGTCCTGAGACAATTCGCCAGTGCCGAGGGGTGCTTGTTTTGTTCATGAATGTAGTACTTTCTGGGGATGTTGCGAAAGTTTGGCGCCAAAGAAACATTCACCCATGAATAGCCTTCCTTATCCAGCTTTTCCGGCATGGGGTCGGCATGGTCGGGCAGTGCGAGGAGGCGATGCCAGGGTTCTTTCAGGTACATGACGACAGGAGCGGCATTCCGTTCTTCGCTAAACTGTCTGAAATCATGAAGCACGGCGGCATACAATTCCATTTGCCTGGGGGTGTATGCCTCGCGCACGGGATTGAACAACAGTTTTGACAGTTTTAGTTTTGATAGATAGTTGTCATACAGCGCATCAAACCCGGTTTGGTTGATTGCCCGTAACTCGTCCGGGTCGCGCTCACTGCATCGCGATACATATTCGCTCTGTCGTTTACCATTGGATTTCAGGCGATACGAGGGATGATTCATTGTGTAGTCCTTGCCGCACGATGCACGGGGGGCG
>CAYTZF010000083.1:0-1621 GCA_964442265.1 uncultured Sideroxydans sp. | reverse complement strand
TGATGCCGAGCACGATGCGTTTGGAAAGTTTCATGGCGTGCATCTTAACAAGAAAGATCAGGATTGGCAGTGCGGGCAATAGAAGCTGGCGCGCTGTCCCTGCACGATGCGTTTGATCGGCGTGCCGCAGCGGCGGCACGGTTCGCCCGTTCGCCCATAGACGAAATAATGCTGCTGGAAGTAGCCGCTGGAACCGTCGCTGTGCACGAAGTCGCGCAGGGTGCTGCCGCCCAGCTCGATTGCTTCGTCCAGCACTTCGCGAATCGCCTGCACCAGCGCTGCGCTGCGCGGCCGCGTCAATTGATGGGCAACCCGTTGCGGGCGGATACCGGCGCGGAATAGCGATTCATTGGCGTAGATGTTGCCCACGCCGACCACCAGATGATTGTCCATCAATGCCGGCTTGATCGCCGTGTTGCGCGCGCGGGTGGCGCGATACAGATAGGCCGCATCGAATTCTTGTCCGAGGGGTTCCGGCCCCAGGTTTGCCAGCAAGGGATGCCCGGACCCGTCACCTTCATGCCATAACACGGCACCGAAGCGGCGCGGATCGCGCAGGCGCAGCAACTGTCCGTCGTCCAGCAAGAGGTCGAAGTGATCGTGCTTCTGCGGCGGCGTGCCGTGCGCCAGGATGCGCAGGCTGCCGCTCATGCCCAGATGCAGGATGAGCGTGCCCTGATCGAACGCGATGAGCAGATATTTGGCGCGCCGCCGCACGCCGCGGATGGTCTGTCCGTGCAGCAGTTTTGGCAGCGCGGGCGGGATCGGCCAGCGCAGGTGCGGCTGGCGCACGGTCACATCGATGACGCGCGCATCCTGCAAATACGGTGCGATGCCGCGCATGGTGGTTTCGACTTCGGGCAGTTCAGGCATGTTTGGGCGGCAAGATATTTTCGATTGGCGGGGGATTTTGCTTGGAGGCCGGCACGATTGCCGCTACAGGCTGAAAATTCAAGAAAAAAAGGCGCACCAAGTGCGCCTTTTTTGCGGTGGACAATTCAGCATCCAGGCTGAATTGCCCTTTTCAGCGCAAGGGTCCGTAACTTAGTCCCGTTGTCCGCTAAATGCCATCAACAAGCTCAACAAGTTGATGAACAGGTTGTAGATGCTCATGTAGATGCCCAGGGTCGCCATCACATAGTTGGTTTCACCGCCGTGCACGATGCGGCTCACGTCGAACAGGATGTAAGCCGAGAAGATCAGCACCGCGATGGCGGAAATGGTCAGCGACATGGCCGGAATCTGGAAGAACAAATTGGCCAGCGAGGCGACGATCAGCAGGATCAGTCCGATGAACAGGAACTTGCCCATGAAGCTGAAATCCTTTTTTGTCACGGTGGCAATGGTGGCCAGCGAGAAGAATATCAGGCCGGTGCCGCCGGCTGCCATGGCGATCAGTTGCGCGCCGTTCTTCAGGTGCAAGGCGACTTGCAGAATGGGTCCCAGGAATACACCGGCGACGAAGGTGAAACCGAGCAGGGCGGCGATGCCCCACACGCTGTTGCGCAGGGCGGCGACGGCGAACAGCATCCCCATCATCGCGCCGAACATCAGCAGCGAGCCGAGGATCGGGCTGGCGGCAAGGAAGCCGAAGCTGATCGAGGTGCCGACGAAGGCGCCA
>CAYTZF010000082.1:0-3322 GCA_964442265.1 uncultured Sideroxydans sp. | reverse complement strand
TCGCGCACGGTGCCGCCGCCGATGCCGGCGATCACCGCGATGACCGCCACCCCGAACAGGTCGAGCTCGCGCCGCTGTGCTTCCAGCGTGGCAGTAATGGCGCACACGGCAACCGCGCATAAATCGAGGATGTAGATCAGG
Source organism: uncultured Sideroxydans sp. (assembly GCA_964442265.1). Lineage (GTDB taxonomy): Bacteria > Pseudomonadota > Gammaproteobacteria > Burkholderiales > Gallionellaceae > Sideroxyarcus. The sequence continues at coordinate 3,181 of CAYTZF010000082.1, read as the reverse complement.
TTCATGGCAAAAGCGGGCAAAAGGGCGCGCATTATAAAGGCTGGCTACCGGGGCAGTGGTAGAATCCGCGCCTCATTTTTCGGGTGGCAAAGATGGCAAAACGTTATGATCTGATCGTGTTCGACTGGGATGGCACGGTGATGGATTCGACCGCGGTGATCGCCTCGTCGATCCAGGCTGCCTGCCGCGATCTCGATTTGCCGGTACCGAGTGACGCGGCGGCGCGCCATGTGATCGGCATGGGCTTGGTGCAGGCGTTGCAATACGCGGTGCCGGATGCGCCGGAAGCGATGTATGAGCCGCTGGCCGAACGCTACCGGCACCACTTTATGGCGCAGGATGCCTCTATTCCCCTGTATGCCGGGGCGGCGGAGACTATTGCCGGATTGCACGAGGCGGGATACAGGCTGGCAGTGGCGACCGGCAAGAGCCGCAAGGGGCTGGATCGGGTGCTCGACAGCAGCGGTTTGCGCGGCTATTTTCAGGCGACACGCACCGCCGACCAGACTTTTTCAAAACCGCACCCGGCGATGTTGCTGGAACTGATGGATGAATTAGGGGTAGATGCCGCGCGCGCGCTGATGATCGGCGATACCACGCACGACTTGCAGATGGCGATCAACGCGGGCGTGGAGGCGGTGGCGGTGAGCCACGGCGCGCATCCGGAAGACCAGTTGCGCGCCCTGCGGCCGCTGGCATTGCTGCAAGATTTTCATCAACTGCGCGGATGGCTGCAAGCCAACGCGTGACCGACCAAAAAGGAAAATAAATGACCGAGCAAAGCGGAAACTGGGAACGCGGCGTGCTGGAAAAAGTGGCGCTGTCTGCCATACAGGAACAGCGGCGCGCGCGGCGCTGGGGGGTATTTTTCAAGCTGCTGACGTTCGCTTATCTGCTGTTCCTGCTCGCCCTGTTCATGGGCTGGATGGACGAAAAAAGCGACGGCTTGTCCGGCGGCAAACACACCGCGCTGATCGAGGTGCGGGGCGTCATCGCGGCCGACACCGCGGCCAACGCGGACAATCTGATTTCCAGTCTGCAGGACGCGTTTGCAGACAAGCGCACCGCCGGCGTCATCCTGCGCGTCAACAGTCCCGGCGGCAGCCCGGTGCAGGCCGGACTGGTGAATGACGAAATTCGCCGCCAGCGCACGCTGCATCCCGGGATACCGCTGCATGTGGTGGTCGAGGATATGTGCGCCTCCGGCGGCTATTTCATCGCGGCAGCGGCCGACAACATCTACGTCAACCCGGGCAGCATCGTCGGTTCCATCGGCGTGCTGATGGACGGCTTTGGCTTCACCGAGACAATGAAAAAACTGGGGGTGGAGCGCCGCCTGATGACGGCTGGCGAAAACAAGGGCTTCATGGACCCCTTCTCGCCGCGCAATCCGCAACATGAAGCCTTCACCCAGGGATTGCTGAATGACATCCACCAGCAATTCATCGCGGTAGTGCGCGCGGGGCGCGGCAAGCGTTTGAAGGAAACGCCGGAAATGTTCAGCGGCCTGTTCTGGACCGGCGACAAGGCGATCACGATGGGGCTGGCGGACGCCCTCGGCAGCGTCGATTCGGTGGCGCGCGACGTCATCAAGGCCGAGAAAATCGTGGACTTTACCGCGCGTGAAAACATCGTCGATCGCTTGGCCAAGAAACTGGGGGCGGGTGTGGCGAGTGCCTTCCCCGGATTCGGCGCGCAGGCGAACGGCGTGACCTTGCGCTAGCTATTACGCGGTTCGCTGCAATTCTATTTTCAATTGTTCCAGATCGGTGATCGGCGGCAGGCATCGGGTGCCGCGACACAGCCAGGCTGTGGTGGTTGGCTGCTGTGGTTTGGCGAGCACGGCGGGTAGGCCGCTTTCGTTGCCGGTCAGTGCGATTACCATCAATACGGGGGCATAATTCTCCGCCACCGCCGCCCGCCAGGCGGCGGTTTCTTTTTCCTCGCCGCATAACACCAGCAGCGCGGGCGGCTGCAACAGTTCGCCCAGTGCGGTGTTCAGGCTGCAACACTGGCTGGCGGCTTTTTCCATCAAGGGGAAAAACAGGGTAAGGCAGCGTTCCGCCGCATCGCGGTAGCGGGGGTCGCCCGTCAATGCGGTCAGGCGCAGCAGCGCCTGCGCGGCGATGCCGTTGCCTGACGGGGTGGCGTTGTCCTGCGCGGTTTTGTTGCGCTGAATCAGCGCCTCGTGGTCGTGGCTGGTGAAGAAGAATCCGCCATTTTCCTTGTCTTCAAAGCGTTCCAGCAGGGCGTCGGCCAGTTGCACGGCAAATTCCAGGTCGGCACTGCGAAAGCCGGATTGGAGCAATTCGAGCGCGGCAGCGAGCAGGAAGGCGTGATCGTCCAGATAGGCGTTGAGATGGGTTTTGCCGTCCTTGTGGGTGGCGAGCAGTTTGCCGTTTTGCCATAGCGTGCCGTGCACAAAATCCAGCGCGCGCTGCGCCGAGTGCAGCCAGTCGGCGCGCCCAAAGACGCGCGCCGCTTTGGCCATGCCGGCGATCATCAGGCCGTTCCAACTGCCGAGGATTTTTTCGTCGCGGCCGGGGCGGATGCGCTGTTCGCGCGCGGCAAACAGTTTGGCCTGGGCCGAGGCGAGCAAGCCCTTGGCCCGGGCCGGGTCGAGTTGCATGGATTGCGCGATTTCGTTGAGCGGACGCGCGACGCGCAGGTTCCACGCGTGGTGCTCAAAATTCGGCGCACCGTCGAGGCCGTAATAAGCGCCGGCTACCGCGTATTCATCGGCGTCCAGCAGGGCGCGCGCTTGGTCGCGCTGCCACACATAGAATTTTCCTTCCTCGTGTTCGGAATCGGCATCCAGCGAGGCGTAATAGCCGCCCTGCGGCGATTGCATTTCGCGCATCACCCATGCAGCGGTCTGTTCCGCCACGCGCGCGAACAGGGGGTCGCGGCTGATCAGCCAGACATCGCCCAGCAAGCCGAGCAGCAGGCCGTTGTCGTACAGCATTTTTTCAAAATGCGGAATGCTCCATTGGGCATCCACGCTGTAGCGGCAAAAGCCGCCGCCGAGCTGGTCGTACAAGCCGCCCAGCGCCATTTGTTGCAGGGTGAACAGCGCGACATGGGCGCATTGCGCATCTTGCCGGCGCAACAATAGATCGAGTTCGGCCGGATGCAAGAACTTGGGCGAGTCGCCGAAGCCGCCATGAACGGGGTCGAAATT
>CAYTZF010000081.1:0-2271 GCA_964442265.1 uncultured Sideroxydans sp. | reverse complement strand
TGGCGGGGAAGAGGTTTCGGGCAAAGCCATCAGGACTCCATGTCTGTCGTTGAACCGTTCTCGCTGACAATAAAGCCGAAACGGCGCGCCGTTTCCACCGCCTCGATGCGCGAATTGACATGCAGCGTCTGGTAGATGGCGGCCACGTGGATTTTGACCGTGCCTTCCGCCAGATTGAGCTCGCGCGAGATGTCCTTGTTGCTCATGCCCGCGCCGATCAGTTGCAGCACCTGCAACTGGCGCGGGGTGAGCCCGTATTTGCTGGCGCGCTGGCTGCGTTTGTCGACCAGCCCGACACCCGGATCCAGTTTGGCTACCGCCTGTTGCAGCAGTTGCGGCGGCACATACACGCCGCCGTCCAATACCATGCGCAAAGCCGACAACATGGCCTTGGATGGCGACATCTTGGAGATAAATCCCATCGCCCCCAGGTTCATCACGTTTTCGATGTCGTCGCGCTGATCCGAGCCGGACACCACCACCAGGGGAATATCCGGAAAACGCTGGTGAAACAGCTGCAGCGAGGAAACCCCGTTGCTGTCCGGCATGTTCAGATCGAGCAAGGCCAGGTCGAGATCCGGATTCGCCATCACCATTTTCAACCCTTCGGTGAAACTGCCGGTATCGAGAATTTCCACTTCGTCAGCCAGTTGCTGCAACACATAGCGCATGCCATCGCGGAACAAGGCGTGGTCATCCACCAGCAGGACTTTGATTTTCATTCTGACTCCTCCAATCAAGGTGAAACTCGCGCCGCGATTCGCTTGCTTTTTCTCCCCCGTCTCTCCCGCGCGCGGAAAATAAAGTTGGGCAAAAAGAAACGGGCATTGCAAGTTTCGTTACCCGGAGCGGCGCACTTGCCAGGGCCGTTGGCCACTCGCGCATCATATCACCCGCCGCCGTCCTCACTGCATCAGCAGCAGATGCATGGCCGCGCGCAGGCGCGCCGGCACGGTCGGTTTGTGCAGCAAAACGGCGCCGCTGGCGCGGATCGCCTGCAGGGCGTCGCTGCCGGTATCGCCGGTCAACACCAGCATCGGCACCTCGCCCCATCGCTGTCGAATCTGCCGCGCCACGTCAAGCGCCGTCTGGTTTTTTGGCAGGCGATAGTCGCTCACCAGAAGATCCGGCCGCGCCGCAGCCCGGTCCAATTCGCGCAGGACGGTCGCCACATCCTCCGCCGCGTAAACGCTGCATCCCCAGCTGCGCATCAGGTCAAGCATGGATTCTCGGATATCGGCATCGTCCTCCACCAGCACGATGATTTTGCCGCCAACGTCCTGCCGCGTCTGGGTGACAACAAACGGTCGCACCCGTTGCGCCGGATCGCCGCGCGGCACGGCGAAGCGGAAAGTCGAACCCTCATCCGGCACTGACACCACTTCGATCCGGTAACCCAGCAGTTGCTCGATGCGGCGCACGATGGATAAGCCGAGCCCCATTCCTTTGTGCCTGTCACGGTGCGGATTGTCCACCTGGTAGTACTCGTCAAAAATGTGCGCGGCCGCTTCGGGCCGGATACCGATACCGGTATCGCTCACCGCCAGTACGACATGTTTCGCCGCGCAACGGCAACGGATAACCACCTCGCCCTGGTTGGTGTAGCGGATGGCGTTCGACAACAGATTGCGCAGCATGCGCTCGAGCAGAAAGGGGTCGCTATATACGGCGACAGCGCATTCCTCGCTTGTCGGCAGGGTCAGCAGCAGGCCTTTGCTCTGCGCCAGCGCGGTAAAATCCACATACAGGCGGTCAAACAGTTCATCCAAATGGAAATGCTGGCAGCGCGGCTCTATGATGCCGGCATCGAGCCGCGAAATATCGAGCAGATCATTGAACATCGCGTCGAGTGCATCGACCGATTTGCCGATCTGCTGCCCCAGCCGCTCGATCTCCGGCGCGCGCGCGGCATCCTGCAGGGCATCGACAAACAGGCGCAGCGCCTGCAGTGGCTGGCGCAGGTCGTGGCTTGCCGTGGCCAGGAAGCGGGACTTTTCCCGGCTGGCTTGCTCGGCCAACTCCAGCGCTTCGGCCGTTTCTTCCTCGCGTCCGCGCAGTGCGACCAACAACGCCGCCTTCTCGAAGTGATGCCTTAGCAGGCGCTCAAAGTTAAAGGCCAGTTTTCTGGCCGCCTCCAGCATTACGATCAAATACACCAGCAACATCAGCGCAAGAAACCAGTGCGGCTTGTCGTTCTGCCAGGCCAGTTGCAGCATCAGCGGCAGCAGATGCGCAAAGGTGTAGATCAGCACTACCGGCAAATGCATCGGA
>CAYTZF010000080.1:0-7821 GCA_964442265.1 uncultured Sideroxydans sp. | reverse complement strand
ATGGCATCGCTTTGCTGCGACATGCTGGCGATGCGCTCGATGTTGCGCGCGATCTCCTGGGTCGCATCGCGCTGGGTGTTGATCGAGTGCGAGATCTCTCCCAGCCCGTCGTTCACACCGCCCACCGACTTGTTCGACTCGGCCAACATCCGGGTCACTTCTCCAACGTGTGCCTGGCTGGTCTGCAACGCGCCCATGCCGAGCTGCACCGTGCGTTCAACCTGCTCCGACTGCGCGCCCAACGACTGGGTGACCTCGTCGATCTGGCTGGCCGCCTGTGCGGACTTTTCCGCCAGCTTGCGCACTTCATCCGCCACCACGGCAAAGCCGCGCCCCTGCTCGCCCGCGCGAGCTGCCTCGATGGCCGCGTTCAGCGCGAGCAGATTGGTTTGCTCGGCGATGTCGCGCACCTGCTGCGTCATGCCGGTGATGCTCTGGGTATTGGCCACGAACTGGCTGACGGATTGCGCGATCTCGTTCACCGCCTTTTCCACATCACCCAATTCGCACACCATCTCCTGCAGACTTTGCTGGCCATGATTGGCGCGCTCCATACTTTCCCGGGAAAGTTTTGCCACGTGATCCGTGCCCTCTGCCACTTCGGCAATGCTGCCGCTCACCTGCGCCACCGCACCGGCGACTGCGGCGGCCGCATCATTTTGTTTGTGCACACTTTCCGCCAGCGTTGCCGCGTCCTGCGTCAACGTTTGCGCGGCAGTGGCGACCTGTTTTGCCTGTCCATCCACCTGGGACACGATGGTCTGGAAATTGTTGGCCAGCGCATTGAACGCCTGCACGGTCTGGCCAACCTCGTCCTGGCTGCGCACCGGTGCGCGCTTGGCCAGATCGCCGCTCGCCTGCATGGCAACCATGGCTTGCTGCAACTCGTGTGTCGGGCGGGTGACGATGCTGATCAGCCAGCCGATCAGGAAATACAGCAACACCTGCACCAGCACCTGTGCGCCCCACAGGATCGCATTGGCCTTGGCGATCAGGGCAAATTCCTCCGACATATCCAGCGTGATGCTCGCCGCGCCGTTGACCGACCCTTCCGGCACGATGTGACACATCAGGCAGTTGGTGCCTCTGAATTCTTTCCTGGCAATAAAGGGCACGACAACGCGCAGGGAACTCTTCCCGGATCTTTCTTCCAGGGCGGTTTGTTGTTGGCCGGTGGCGAGTGCCTTTCGGTCCATCTCGTCCTGCGCCTGTTCCGATGGCAGGCCGGGGCCGAACTGTTCGATCACCGGGGTATGGCGCATCACCCGCAGTTCCATCACCTTGTCCGAAGCTCCCATCTTTTCCACATACAGCGTGCGCTGCTCGCCATCGCTGATGATGCCGTTGAGCATCAGCATGTTCAGCCCGTTCAGCACCCCGTCGGCGGAGACTTCGGCTTTTCCCCGCGCCGCCTCCAGCACCCGCTCCTCGAAGGTGTTGAGCACCGCGCGTTGTGCCAGCACCATGATCACCAGCAGGATGAGCTGGATTGGTAATTGCAGCTTGCCCTTCAGCGAAAGTATTCCCCACCAGGTATTCATGTCCGACTCCTTTGTTTGGTCCGCGTGTTTTGTATCGGCAAAATCTTGCGAATCTTTAATGGATATCAAAGCTGAGCGCGGGAGCCGGTTCGGTGGCGACAATCCAGCAGCCCCGGCAAGCCCGTTCCTGCTTTACTGCGGCAATGGCTTTGCCGGCGGTGCCGGATCGGCGGGAGGGATCGGCGGCGGCAAGGCGGAAATCTCCACTCCCGATGTCTCCGCCACCCCGGATGCCGCCACTCCGGAGGCGCCGAACAGCTCATCCGGGTTGCCATTCTCGGCGTCGATCTGCACCGTGCCGCCGTCCTGCCGGGCGGCTTCTTCCGCCTTCTTGTTCATCACAATGATGCTGATGCGCCGGTTGATCGGGTTCAGCGGTTGCGCGCTGTCAAACAGCACCGCCGAGGACAGCCCCACCACGCGCACGATCTTTTCATCCGCCAGCCCGCCCGCGATCAGCTCGCGGCGCGAGGCGTTGGCGCGATCCGCCGACAACTCCCAATTGCTGTAGCGCCCGCCCGACGTGGTGTAGGGTTGCGCATCCGTGTGGCCGGACAGGCTGACCTTGTTTGGCATCTCGTTCAGCATCTTGCCGATCTCGTGCAGGATGTCGCTGGTGTAGCCTTCCAGCTTGGCGCTGCCGCTCTTGAACATGGGGCGGTTTTTTTCATCCACGATCTGGATGCGCAAGCCCTCGGTGGTGAGATCGAGCAGGATCTGGCTCTTGAACCGTTGCAGCTTTTTGTTGCTCTCGATGGCGGCCTCGATATTCTTTTTCAGTTGGCGCAACTGGTCGATTTCTTTCTTCGCTTCGAGACGCAAAAACTCCTGCCGCGCCGCTTTCAGATTGATGACCTTCTTTTCCGGCGGCAGCTCACCCTTTTTCACCTGCCCTTCGCTCCGCGTCAGATCCTGGCCGCCGCCCTTGATGATGCTGGAACTGTCGCCGCTGCCGCTGCCGCCCATCAGCGCCACCTTGAGCGGTGTCTTGAAATATTCGGAGATGCCCTGCAGATCGCCCTTGGCGGTCGAGCCCAGCAGCCACATGAGAAGGAAGAACGCCATCATCGCCGTCACGAAGTCGGCATAGGCGATCTTCCATGCGCCGCCGTGATGCCCGCCCGCCACCTTCTTGATGCGCTTGATGACGATGGGGCGCTTGTTTTTGTCTTCAGCCATGATCGCGCGCTCAGCGTTTTTGTTTGACGTGCTCTTCCAGTTCGGCGAAGCCGGGGCGTTCGGTTGAATTCAGCACCTTGCGTCCGAACTCGACCGCCATCGCCGGCGCGTAGCCGTTCAGATTGGCCAGCAACACGACCTTGACTGCCTGGTAGATTTTGCCGCCCTCTTCCGCTTTCTGCTCCAGCAGCGCCGCCAGCGGACCGACGAAACCGTAAGCCAGCAAGATACCGAGGAAGGTCCCCACCAGCGCATGCGCGATCAGCATGCCGAGTTCCGCCGGCGGGACACCGACCGACTCCATGGTGTGCACCACGCCCATCACCGCCGCCACGATACCGAAGGCCGGCATCCCGTCTGCCAGCTTGGCGAGGACATGCGAGGACACCATGGATTCGTGATGGTGCGTCTCAATCTCGACATCCATCAGATTCTCGATCTCCATCGCGTTGAGATTGCCGCTGACCATGATGCGCAGATAATCGGTGATGAATTCGACCACGTGGTGGTCGGACAATATCTTGGGATACTTGGCGAAGATCGGGCTCTCTTCCGGCTTTTCGACATCGCCCTCAATCGACATCATGCCTTCCTTGCGCACCTTGCCCAGCAACTCGTACATCAGCGCCATCAGCTCCATGTAAGTCTCCTTGCTGTACTTGGAGCCCTTCAGCAGGGAAGGCAAATCCTTGAACGTGGCCTTGATCGACTTCATGTTGTTGCCAACGAAGAACGCGCCGCCCGCGCCGCCGCCGATCATCAGCAATTCCAGCGGCTGCCACAGCGCCCCCAGATGACCGCCGGCCAGGGCGAATCCGCCGAACACCGACCCCAATACCACCACATACCCAATGATGACCAGCATGGTTCACCCCTCACCGATTTCGTTTCAATTCCGCCTCATCCTAACAGCGGCTGTTTTGTCTCATTCGTCGAACAGCCCGGCATTTCCGCAACTGTTCCCGCTTTGCACGGGACTGCCGCGCAAAAAACCGCACCTCCGACACGTTACCTGTAGGTCGGGCTTCAGCCCGACTGGGCTTTGTCGGGTTAAAACCCGACCTACACGCACCAGACGGCTCCGCCCCACCGCGTCGCGACTGCACCTCCGACACGTTACCGACGAATTCGGCCGATTGCGGGAGGAGGTGCATGGCAGTCGCTCCCGCACCAGACGGCTCCGCCCCACCGCGTCGCGACTGCACTGCTGAAGCTCACTCGTGATAGCGGCATCGTTCTGGAAAACTTTAGAAAACGGATAGAAATGGCGTGGGTTTGGATTGATCAACCGGCCAGGAAATACTGGGAATCGTGTCGGCTTTTAACCCGACACATTTGCTGCGTTTTCCACCTGCCTGGATTTCTTTGTCTTGCCCGCGCGCGACGGCGGTTTGCAGATGCCGCAGGTATAGGTGTCGCACAACTCATGCGCATGCACCACGAACTGCCCGCCGCATTCATGGCAGCTGGTGAGTTGCATCATCTCCGCATCGAAGAAACGAATCAGAAACCAGGCGCGGGTGATGCTCAACACCGGCTCATCCTCGCTGCTCTCGGCCTGCTCCAGATACAGCCGATAACTCTTGATCAGCGCCTCGACCCCGGACAGCCCCGTATGCTTCAGCATGAACTGATGGATTCCCATGAACAGGGAAGAATGGATATTGGCCGACCAGCTCATGAACCAGTCGGTGGAATAAGGCAGCATGCCTTTGGAGGGCGATTCACCCTTGACTTCCTTGTACAGCTTGAGCAACCGCTCGCGGCTCAGGTGCGTCTCTTCCTGCAACACCTGCAGGCGCGCCCCCAGAATGATCAGCTCCACCGCGATCTGAATCTCGCGCGCCTCGTTCACCACACTCTTGTTGCGCATGCCGCCCCCTTTTTATTGCTGCTGGTTTTGCAGGTCGGGTTTCAACCCGACCTGCAATACTGCCCACCAATCAGGTAGCCAGCGCTTCGACCGGCTGCCCCGCCATCAGGATGGTGGAGTGCGCTTTCGACATCATGCGGTCCTTGTTGTAATCGGTGACCATATTGAGGAGCAGGCGCTCGTCGAAACGGAAACGGCACAACAACATATTGGACGCCGCCATCTTCAGCAGTTGCGCCGGCGACAGCCCGGCGATCAGCTCGGCCAGTTCATCGCTCACGCCGAGGCGAAAGATCGCGCTCGCCTTGTCTTTGCGGATCATCTGCTGCGCCAGCATCATGTAGGAAAGATTGGTTTCGCGGATTTCTTCCTGCACCTGAATATTGTTCATTGCTGTCCCCTCGCAAAAAAACTGTCTGAATTCGACGGTCGCATTCTGCGGGGGCAATGCACAAAAAAAAATCGGAGCTATTCCGATTTTTGCCTAGGAAGGCTTCCTACAAAAGATCAAAGCGCCCTGAATCGGGTTTCACCCGGGAGCGAGAGAACCTCTTCGAGGTAACCCGACCAGGGCTTATCCTTAAAAACCCAGTTAGCCACAGAGAACACAGAGATCGCAGAGGAGAAACAAACAACTATCGCAAAATTGCGCTTCACCTTTTGGGTGAGCCGGCAAAAAGAGGACACGCCATTACTTTCTCTGTGTTCTCTGTGAACTCTGTGGCTTGAAATTAAAGTTTTCAGGTTTATTCGACTGCGACATGGAAACGAGCAGGCAGGCCGATTGATTCTTCAGCCTGCAGCTTTGTTCCATCTGCTGCATCGCCTCCCGATCGCGGTGCATTCGCTTCAGCGTGAATCCTTTGGCGAAATACGCGCGGTCATCGTTGGCATTGATGGCAAGGGTGGCATCGAATTGTTGCAGCGCTTCCCCGTAGCGGCCGGCATTGCCGTAAGCCATGCCCAGCATGTAGTGGATCGGCGCGAGTTGCGGGCTGATCGCCGCCGAGCGCTCGAAGTCGCGGGCCGCCTCCGCCCATTTCTGCCGCGCCAGCAAGGCCTGCCCGCGGTTGTAGTAGATGCGGTCCGCGCCCGCCACCCGCTCATTCTGCAACAGCAGCGCCGCGTCGTTCCACAAGCGGTAGTTGTCGCCGAACACCCACAGGCGGTTCAGCGCCAGCGGCACCAGCAACAACGCCGCAGACCCCAGCATCAGCAGCGTCCTGCGCTGCGGAAACCGCAACAGCAGCAGCGGGATGAGCAACAGCAAACCGGGCATCCACAAATAACTGCGGTACAGCACAAAGGGTTCCTGCACGCGGACGGTGGAAAACTCGGTGAAGAACAGCAGCCAGGGATAGAGCATCGCCAGCCCCGCCAACCCTTTCATGCCGCCGGATAGCAAGAGCCGAACCGCCGCCCCGCCATACAGCACAAAACCCGCCACCCCCAGCCAGCCCTGCCAGGCGGACAGCGACGCAACGAAAGGTTCGCGCATGTCGATGGACATCCAGGCTGGATTGGGCAGCGCCCACAGCAGCAGATATTTGAAGAACAGCCCGGCCTGGGTCAGTACGCTCAACAGATGCAACATCGCGCCGCCGGCAACAATGTCCTGTTGGGCAAACGATTCCACCGCCATCGGCTCGTAAGCCGTGCCCAGCACCTGCACCAGCTTGCCCCTGGCGATCAGCACCACCAGCAAGGCGACCGCCGTGAACGCGCACCACACCGCCGCCAGCGCGGGCCGCGACAGGCGATTCTCGCGGCGCAACAGCAGCGTCATCGCGGCCAGCACGGCGGGCAGGGTCACGCTGTGCTCCTTGGAAAAACAGGCGATGAAAAAGGCCAGCACCGCCAGCGGCAACCACTTCGCCTGCCCGCTCAACAGCGCGCGCAAATAAGCCCATTGCGCCAGCAGGACAAACAGCGTCGCCAGCAAAATGCTGCGCTCCGCCACATAGCCGGTGGCGTACACCGCCAGCGGATGCAGCGCAAATATCAACGCGCCGAGCCATGCGCCCCGGGTGACGGTTAATGCATCGGCTTGCTCGCGCAGCACGGCGGCCAACAGTTGGCGCAACAGGAAGAACAGCACGATGGCATTCGCCGCATGCAACAGCAGGTTGCCCAAGCGGAACGGCTGCGGGAACAGATCGCTGAACACGCGCGCCGTCCAGCCCATGCTGGCAAAATGAAACCAGCGGAATTCCAGTTTGAACGGCGCGTGCGCGTAGTACTCGAGAAATCCGCCCGAGAACAACGGCACATCGTCAAACACCAGCGGATTGCCGAGGAACGGCAAATAGAGCGCGCACACGGCGGCCAGCAAAGCCAGCACCCACCCGCGGTCACGCGCGCGGAAATAGTTGGAAAATGTGCCGAAGATTTTATTCACGTTTGCACCACCAAAAACAAACCCCTCCGGAGAGGGGTTTGTGTCAAGCACAGCGACTGATTAACAGTTGAAGTACTTCAGCATGATCGGATCATTAGCTGACGCAGCGCCATTTTGCTGGCAGGTATTAGCCCAAGTGATACTGGTGCTACCCGCTGCCGGGGTCATGGTGACGGTATGTCCATTAATTGAACCAGCCCTTACGTTGCCGAGTGTCACCACGATGGTGTTCGGGTCTGCCGCATCGCAGGCACCCGTACAGGCAGTCATGTCGATGGCAGTTGCTTCAGTGGTCGTAGTCGGTGCAGTAGTCAGACCCAAACTGGTCCAAGCCGCACCGGCAGTACCAGAAACACCGGCCACCGGCACATACCCGCCCGCTTCCTGATAGTACGCGGCGATCGCCAGCTTGAGCGGGTCAATTGCAGCGGTTACTTTGGATAACTTGGCCTTGACGATGTAGTCCTGATACGCCGGAATCGCCACCGCGGCCAGAATGCCGATGATGGCCACCACGATCATCAACTCGATCAGGGTGAAACCTTGTTGAATTTTCTTCATGTTTAAGCTCCTTAAAGATTAGAACGTTGCCCTGGGGCCGCGACACGGATGGAAGAAGTCGGTGCTGCGGTTGCGGCCACTTTCTGACCCCCGCCTCGCCGGCTCCATCGCACCGCAAGCGGTCTGATGGGCACACACAAGGTGTGCGGGCGGATACTAGCAGGTTGCATGCCATGGTCAACCCCCTTTGTTTGGCTGGGGCCAGCTGTCCACGCCTGCCCGCAGGCTGACACATCACGCCAGTCTGGTGACGTTTTTTGTCAGTTTTT
>CAYTZF010000079.1:0-16014 GCA_964442265.1 uncultured Sideroxydans sp. | reverse complement strand
CAAAATCCTGATGGTCGCCTGCTGCGACTCGCGCGTCGATCCGGCACTGGTGATGGATTGCGCGCCGGGCGACCTGTTCGTCATCCGCAATGTGGCCAATCTCATCCCGCCGGCCGAGGATTCCGATCACGGCCGGCACGGCACCAGCGCCGCGCTGGAATATGGTGTGCGCATTCTTGGCGTCGAGCACATCATCGTTCTGGGGCATGCACATTGTGGCGGGATCCGGGCATTGCTTGCCGGCAACGGGATGCGCCACGAAGACACCAGTTATGTCAGCAGCTGGATGCGCGTGGCGGAAGAGGCTCGGCAGATAGTGTTGCATCAGCATCCGCGGCAGAATGAAGCTGAACGTGAACGCGCCTGCGAACAGCAGGCGATCCTCTGCTCATTGGACAATCTGCTGACGTTCAGTTGGGTGCGCGAGGGGGTGGCAGCCGGCACGCTGGCATTGCATGGCTGGTATTTCGATATCGAACTCGGTCAGTTGTTGCAGTATGCAGCTACCGAGCGCAGGTTCGAGGCGGTTTGATTTTGGCCTATTGCGCTTCTTCAAGCTGCGGCAGGCCTTTCAATTCGCGGTAACGCGCCTTGTCCGCCGCATAGCGCGCCTTGACTGAAACCATTTCCTCTTCGCTTTGTTGCAAATCGTTCTGAAACTTGTCGATGCGCTGCTGCGCGTTGGCAAGGTCTTCCTCCAGTGATTTTGGAATCTTGCGTTTTTTTTCGAGCAAGCGTTCCCGCTCCTGCTGCAAGCCTGCCATGTTGTCGTTGGCGGACTTGAGCAAGGTGGTAAAACTGTTGAGGCGCGCTTCCACCTGTTGCAGGTTGCGGTCACGCGCCAGATCAATCTCTTTCTCCGAGCTGTATGTGTTGATCAACGCATTGTCGCGCCGCCGCTCCTGCTCCTCTTCCTGGGTCAGGGAAATTGAATTTTTCCCGGGCGTCTCGCGCGCACTCTCGCGTTCTTGCAGACGGCCTTTTTCCAGCGTTTGGGTATTGCGGTTGGCGTACTTGGGCGGGATTGTTTCCCCGTAGTGGGTGGTCCCGTTTTCGTCCACCCATTTGTACAACCTTGCCTCGGCATTCAAAGAGAAAACCGCGCACAACGCCGCAACACCCAGTAGAAATTTTGAATTTTTCATCTCTTCACCCCGTAAAGCTCACGATAAGTTTGCACCGCATGCAGATTCTGCACCAACTCTGCTTGCCCCTGCAAATAAGCCAATAGATCATCCAGCGCAGCGATGGAGATGACCGGCAATCCGAAATCACGCTGCACCTCCTGTACCGCCGACAATTCGCCTTGCCCGCGCTCCATGCGATCCAGCGCGATCACCACGGCGCAGGGCGTGGCGCCGGCCGAACGGATGAGCTCAATCGACTCGCGCACCGAAGTCCCTGCCGAGATCACATCGTCGACAATCATCACCTTGCCATGCAGCTTCGCCCCCACCGTATTGCCCCCCTCCCCATGGTCTTTTTGCTCCTTTCGGTTGAAGCAATACGGGAAGTTGCACCCCTGCTCCGCCAGCGCAATTGAGGTGCCGGCCACCAAAGGAATACCCTTGTAAGCGGGGCCAAACAGCATATCAAACTCATTTCCGGAGGCTAGGATGGCTTGCGCGTAAAATTGGCACAGTTCACGCAAGGCGGCTCCGTCTTGAAACAAGCCGGAGTTAAAAAAATACGGGGACAGGCGTCCCGCCTTGGTCTCGAATTCGCCAAAACGCAATACATTTTGCGCTACGGCAAAACGGATAAAATCCTGGCGATAAGCGTGCATGGAAACCTCAAAACAATTAGATGAAGGACATTAGAGACAGGGTGCAGCCACTCCAAAACGGCTCCCATTATAATGCGCGGCTATTTTTACCGAGAAACAACATGCGTATTATCACTCTCAACTTCAACGGTATCCGCTCCGCCAGGAAAAAAGAGTTTCTTGCCTGGTTCGGCAAAGCCGGGCGCGAGGTTATCGTCTGCGGAGACTGGAACATTGCACACACCGAAAAAGACCTTAAGAACTGGAAAGGCAACATGAAGAACTCAGGCTTCCTGCCGGAAGAAGGGGCCTGGTTCTCCCGTTTATTTAACGAAGTCGGTTTCGTGGATGTGTTCCGCAAACTGCATCCTGAACTCGAAGCCTACACTTGGTGGTCCAACCGTGGCCAAGCTTGGGCCAAGAATGTGGGGTGGCGTTTGGACTACCAGGTTGCCACACCTGATATAGCCGTGAAAGCCTTGTCGGCAACAATCTACAAAGACCAGCGGTTTTCGGATCATGCGCCGTTCTTGGTTGACTTTTCAGATTAGACAGGACGCAAGCCACCCGTCGAACTTATATCCTGTTCCCTTTAGGTCAGAAAGGTTGCAAGTCCCTCAGACATCCAAATTCTTTACTCCCAGCGCATTCTGCTCAATGAATGCCCGGCGTGGTTCAACCACATCCCCCATCAATGTCGTAAATATCTCGTCCGCGCCAATGGCATCCTCAATCCGCACACGCAACAGGATACGATTCTTCACGTCCATGGTGGTTTCCCACAATTGGCCCGGGTTCATCTCTCCCAAGCCTTTGTAACGCTGGATGCCAACCCCTTTCTTGGCCTCCTCCAGCAACCACTCAATTGCTTCCTTGAAGCTTGTAACACCGCGTTTCTGTTCGCCACGCATCGTGTAAGAGTTGGGGGAAATCAGGCCGTTTAGGGCTTCAGCGGTTTGGCGAATCTGCACGTAGTCACCGCTTTCCAGGAACTCATTATCTAAATAACTAAGGGAATAGTTGCCGTGAAAGAGTTTTTCCAGGCGCAAACGCAATTCGCCGTCATCGCTCCTATCCACTTCAGCCCTGATGGTGCCACCGCATGCATCTTCCAGCAACTTGGCGCTTTCGTTGGCTTTGGCTTCGTCAACCAACGAAAGTGCGGGCAGGATAAGCAAGGCATGGCTGGCTTCGGGTGCGATGAAGTGGGAGAGGCGCTCAATAACCGCCTCGGCCAGGAAATATTGTTTGGCGATCTCGCCCAGCGCTTCGCCTTGAATCGGAGCGGCATCAAGCGCGGGATAGAATACTGCCCCATCCAGCGCCGAGGCCAGCATGTAGTTTTTCAGTTCGTGCTCGTCCTTGAGATAGCGCTCCTCGCGACCTTTTTTGATCTTGTATAGCGGCGGCTGGGCGATGTAGATATGCCCGCGTTCGACCAGTTCCGGCATCTGTCGATAAAAAAAGGTGAGTAGCAGGGTGCGGATGTGCGCGCCGTCCACGTCCGCGTCGGTCATGATGATGATGCGGTGGTAGCGCAGTTTGTCGGCGTTGTATTCTTCTTTGCCGATGCCGGTGCCCAACACGGTGATGAGGGTGGCGATCTCCTGCGAAGCGATCAATTTTTCGAAGCGCGCCTTCTCAACGTTGAGTATCTTGCCTTTGAGTGGCAGGATAGCCTGGAACTTGCGGTCACGGCCTTGCTTGGCGGACCCGCCGGCAGAGTCACCCTCAACAAGATAAATCTCTGATAATGCAGGGTCTTTTTCCTGACAGTCGGCCAACTTGCCGGGTAAGCCAATGCCATCAAGAATGCCTTTTCGGCGTGTCAGCTCGCGTGCCTTGCGAGCCGCATCTCGAGCTCGGGCTGCGTCAATAATCTTGCCGCATATGATCTTGGCATCAATGGGATTTTCGAGCAGGTAGTCAGCCAATCTCTGTGAAACGACTTCTTGCACAGCGGGCTGAACTTCGCTGGAAACAAGCTTATCCTTGGTCTGAGAGGAAAATTTCGGATCTGGCACCTTCACCGACAGGACACAAGTCAAACCCTCGCGCATATCGTCGCCAGTCGTGTCCACTTTGGCTTTTTTGGCTAATTCGTTGTCTTCAATATATTTATTGATGACACGGGTCATCGCCATGCGCAGGCCCGTCATATGGGTGCCACCGTCGCGTTGGGGGATGTTATTGGTGAAGCATTGCACTACTTCGGAATAGCTATCATTCCATTGCATCGCCACATCTACCATGATATGGTCTTTTTCCCCGCCGGCCTGAAAACATTTTGGGTGCAACACAGTTTTGGTTTTATTCATATATTCAACAAAACCTTGCACACCACCCAAATAAGCAAAGTTTTCTCCCTTCCCTGTGCGCTGGTCAATCAACTCGATTTTGACCCCGTTATTCAAGAAAGATAACTCGCGTAAACGCTTGGCTAAAATTTCGTAGTGATATTCGACGTTCCCAAAAATTTCCTTGTCCGCCAGAAAGTGAACTTCGGTTCCGCGCTTGGTGCTTTCCCCCAATACAGGTATCGGTGAAACCTCAACCCCTTTTTGAGTCTCGATCCGCCTATCCTTCAAGACACCCCTGTCAAATTCAAGACCAAATTTTTTGCCGTCGCGATACGTTGTCAGCTTCAACCATTCTGATAAACCATTGACGCAGCTAACTCCAACCCCATGCAACCCCCCCGACACCTTATAACTATTTTGATTGAATTTTCCTCCTGCATGGAGGACGGTCATCACGATTTCAGCGGCCGAACGTTTAGGCTCGTGCTTGTCGTCAAACTTGATGCCGATGGGTATTCCCCGCCCGTTATCTGATACAGATATTGAGTTATCCCCATGAATGATGACTTTAATTTCATCACAATGCCCAGCCAAAGATTCGTCAATCGCGTTATCCACCACCTCAAATACCATGTGGTGCAATCCGGTACCATCGGAGGTGTCGCCGATATACATTCCGGGACGTTTGCGCACCGCCTCCAAACCCTCCAGTTGCTGGATACTTGATTCGTCGTAGCTATCACTCATTATCTATCTGCTTTCATATTTGTTTCACGTGGAACAATTCAATCCTGGTTTTGATTTTCCTGGTGGTACATCAAATACGCATTGGCATTACAACGTACTTATAGTTGTCGCGATCCGGGGTGGTGACTAATAGGCTGCTGTTTTGATCTCCAAACAAAAGGGTTACTTCATCTGTATTCAAAAAACTTATCCCATCAACCAGGTAATTAACGTTAAATCCTATATCCAGAGCCTGTCCACCATAGCTAATTTCAATGTCTTCCTGGGCTTCTTCCTGCTCGCTGTTGCTGCTGATGATTTGCAGATTATTTTCGGTTAATAACAACCTTACCCCTCTGAACTTCTCGTTCGACAAGATCGCGGCGCGTTGCAACGCTTGCATCAGCGTTATTCTGTTGACCGCTAAATGATTGCTGTGGTTTGGTATCACCCGGGTGTAATCGGGAAATTTTCCGTCGATAACCTTGGATGTCATGGTTATATTGGAAAATTTAAATCTAGCCTGTTTTTCCGCTAATTCAATATCAAGTAATTCATCGCTATCCGCCAACAACTTCATCAGCTCGTTTACTGTTTTACGCGAAAGGATAGCTTCGATTTTCGGGTATTCCTGATCCAGGCTTTCCGCAATAAATGCCAGCCGGTGCCCATCGGTGGCGACAAGTTTGATTGAGTTGCCTTCAATAACCAACAAAACCCCGTTTAGGTAATAACGAATGTCTTGTTGAGCCATCGCATGTTGGACTGAATTCAATAGTTTTTTAAGTTTTCCTTGCTGGATGCTGATTTGGACGGCGCCTTCCAGTTGGTCAGCCAGTGTTGGAAAGTCTTCTGCCGGTAGTGTCTGCAGGCTAAATTTGCTCTTATTCGCTTTGACTAGAAGCTTATTTTCCTTGTTGTCAAGGCTAACCAAACTTTCTTCCGTGATCGCTTTTAAAATATCCTGAAATTTCTTGGCCGATACAGTTATTGCTTCATTGCCTTCACCTTCTCCCAACTCCATATCCAGATGAACTTCGATCTGGATTTCAAGATCGGTACTAAGGAAATTAATTCCGTTGGGAATTTTTTTTAGCAGCACATTAGACAGGATCGGTAAAGGTTGTTTCCTTTCCACGATTCCACCCACCGCAAGCAGGGGTTTGAGCAATTCGTTGCGTTTAATTTGTTTAATGAACATGTTTATTTAATACCCTAATAGATATAACAATCATTAAAAATTGTGTTGATAACAAAAATAACCTCAATAATTCATAAGTTAAAGGGTTATTTAGGTTGTTGGCAACACCCCTGACAAAATATGTATGGTTTGTTGATAATTTGGAGGCAACCCAGAATCCAAGTACTTACCCACAAAACAGAACGGCAATTTTGCAACTTATGCACGCAATGTTTGGTGCAGCAGGTTAAATTCCTTCTCTATTGTTTCATCTGTATTTCGCATATTGTCAATTGTTTTACAGGCATGCAACACTGTTGTGTGATCTCTTCCACCAAAGGCATTGCCAATTTCAGGAAAACTTAGCTGTGTTAATTCGCGTGCGAGTGACATGGCAATTTGCCTTGGCCTGGCAATCGAGCGGGTTCTTTTTTTGGACAGCAAATCGACAAGCTTGAGACGGTAGAAGTCGGCGACTGTCTTCTGGATATTTTCGATTGAAACCTGTTTGTTTTGGGCGGAGAGCAAATCCTTGAGCGCTTCCTTGGCCAGGTCGATGGAGATTTCCTGTTTGTGAAAACGGGCAAATGCCTCGATTCGGTTTAATGCGCCTTCCAATTCCCTGATGTTGGAGCGGACATGCTTGCCTATGAAAAACGCGACATCTTCACCTATCTTGATTTTGCTGTTACCGGCTTTTTGCAGCAAAATTGCGACCCGCATTTCCAGACCGGGCGGTTCGATCGCAACCGTCAAGCCGCAGGTGAAGCGCGAAGTCAGTCTCGGTTCTATTCCGTTTATTTCCTTGGGGAAAGTGTCGCACGAAATGACAACTTGCTTGTTTGCGTCGATCAACGAGTTAAGGGTGTAGAAAAACTCCTGCTGGGTGCCGGGTTTGTCCGCAATGAATTGAATATCGTCAATCAACAACAGATCCAGTGAATTGTAAAACTGCTTGAATTCGTCAAAGGTTTTTGTCTGAAACGCTTTTACTACCGCCGAGACATAATTGGTGGCATGGATGTAACAGATTTTAGCCTGCTTGTTTTCTGCAGCAACCAGATTGCCAATGGATTGCAATAAGTGAGTTTTGCCCAGACCCACGCCGCCATATACAAATAAGGGATTATAAGATTTTCCAGGCTTTTCAGCAACTTGGAGTGCAGCCGCATGTGCCAGCTGGTTGGCTTTTCCGGTTACATAGGATTCAAAGGTGAGCATCGGGTTAAGTTTATTGCCCGAGCGCGGACTTTTAACCGGGCTGACGAGTTCCTGGTTTTTCTTGCCCTCAACCGGAGGAGCGAGCAACTGCGGGGGAATTTTTTTATCCAGCCGCAGCTCTATTTCCGGCGGAGATTTGAACACAGCCGAAACCTGCCTGGAGATTTCGGGCAAAAACCGCTCCTGAATGATACGCAGGGAAAAACTGTTTGGCGCGGTCAATACAAGGCGCTGGTCCACCATGTCAAAGCGCAGAGGTTTGATCCATGAGTTATATTGCAAAGGGGGTAACAATTCCTTGAAATAACGCTGGCAGTTGGCGGATAGAGAAGGTACAGACATACTTGAATGGCAACCCGAAGCTGGAAGTCGGAACATTCTACAATCTAGGCCCAAAGTTATCCACAATATAAATTAGGCTTGACATAAAAGCCTTTAGCTATTGTAATTGCGCGCTTTTTTAACAAACCCGATCAAGGATTAAATCATGAAACGCACTTTTCAACCGTCTGTAACTAAACGCAAACGCACCCATGGCTTTCTGGTTCGCATGAAAACCAAGGGCGGACGTGCTGTGATAGCGGCCAGACGAGCCAAAGGCCGTGCAAGATTGGGCGTCTAAATCTGCTGAGCGCGCTTTTTTTCCGCGACGATGCAGAATACGCCGCCAGCAGGGTTTTTCTGCCATCCTTAAACACAGGGCGCAGACAACTCGCTGGTTTGCAGTACATGCCCAAAACAACCTCGCAGGGTGTGCCCGTCTTGGTGTAACCGTGAGCAAAAGACTTGTTCCCGGGGCAGTCGATAGGAACAGGATCAAGAGGATGGTTAGGGAGAGCTTTCGCTCCTTCCCACATGTTGGTATTGAGGTTGATGTGGTGATTCGTTTGCGTCTTTTTTTGTCGAATAAAGATTTCCGGCTTGCCAAGGCAGAGCTTATACATACACTGAACGCCGTTCTGGACAAAAAATAATGCGCCGATTTATGCTTTTTTTAGTCCGGGCGTACCAGTATCTCGTTAGTCCGCAATTGCCCCCCTCATGCAGGTTTTATCCTTCATGCTCGAATTATGCCGAGGAGGCGATCAGCAAGCACGGCCCGTTCAAGGGGTTATGGTTGACGTTAAAGCGGGTTATCCGATGCAACCCTTGGAGCGCGGGCGGACACGACCCGGTTCCGTAGTTACATATAGGTGATATTAAAGATGGAAACCCGTCGTTTGCTGTTGTTTATTGTTTTTTCTTTTTCTTTGATTGTGTTGTGGGGGGAATGGAATAACAGAAATCAACCGCAATCAAGCCAAAATGAGGCGGCCGAAAAAACCAATCTGCCGCAGCCTGTTGAGCGCGTAACGCCGGCACCGCAGGGGCATGTTGTCGCAGCGGTGAGGCCGGATGGAGAAATGGTTCATGTTGTCACCGACACATTGGAGGTGGAGCTCAATACGGCTGGCGCAAATCTGCAAAAGGTTTCCCTGTTAAAACACAAGGAAGCGAACGACACCAGCAAGCCAATTGTTTTGATGCAACAACGGGACGACCACACTTACTTGGCCCAATCCGGGTTGTTGGGTGAGGGCTTGCCAACCCACACCGCCACTTATAGCGCCGCACAAAAGGAATTTAAGCTGGGGGACGGCGCGGATGAGTTGCGCGTGGAGTTCACCGCCATTGAGAACAATAATGCGCGGGTCAGCAAGGTGTATGTGTTTCATCGTGGGAGTTACCTGGTGGATGTTTCCTACCGGATTGAGAATTTAAGCCGGTCCAGCCTGATGCCATCCGCTTATTTCCAGTTTGTCCGGGACTCTTCAGCCCCGCAAGGCGCCTCCGTTTTTATTCCCACTTATACCGGCGCCGCCTTCTATACCGATGCGGAAAAATTCAAGAAGGTTGACTTCCCCAGTATCGAAAAGAAAAAGGCCGATCCGCCTCCCGCCAGTGAAAATGGCTGGGTGGGGATGTTGCAACATTATTTTGTTGCCGCGTGGCTTCCGCAAAATGGTTCAAAACGCGAGTTTTACGCCAGACAACTGGACGGAGGTCTTTATTCCGCCGGTTTGGTGCTGGCGGTGCCCGAAATCAAGGTGGGCGAGCAAGCCGTGTTTGGTACGCAACTTTACGTCGGGCCCGCACAATCCAGGTTGGATGAGGTCGCTCCGGGTTTGGGTCTAACTGTGGATTACGGCATTTTCACCATTTTTGCGACTCCTCTATTTTGGTTGATGTCATTTATTAATCAATGGGTTGGAAACTGGGGTTTTTCCATCATTCTGCTCACTGTGTTGATCAAGCTGGCTTTTTTCCCTTTGTCTGCGGCGAGTTATCGCTCCATGGCAAAAATGCGGGTGGTTGCGCCCAAACTTGAAAAGATAAAAAAACAGTACGGGGATGACCGCGAGCGCCTGAATAAAGCGATGATGGATTTGTACAAGACAGAAAAAATCAACCCGCTTGGGGGGTGTTTGCCGGTTCTCATTCAAATTCCGGTTTTTATCGGCTTGTATTGGTCAATCCTGGAAAGCGTCGAATTGCGCCACGCGCCGTTTATTGGCTGGATTATCGATCTCTCGGCAACTGATCCGTATTTTGTGCTGCCCGTGATCATGGGGATCAGCATGTTGATTCAAACCCGCTTAAATCCTGTGCCGGCAGATCCGCTGCAGGCCAAGATCATGAAGATTATGCCGATTGCGTTCAGTATTATTTTCTTTTTCTTCCCGGCCGGGCTGGTTCTGTATTCCATCGTGAACAACGTTCTCTCGATCAGCCAGCAGTGGTACATCACGCGCGCTGCAGAAGTCGACCGAAAAGGTGCGGCAAAAGACTGACACAATCGCGGCAATTGCCACCGCTTCAGGGCGGGGTGGCATTGGCGTGGTGCGCCTGTCCGGTCCCGACCTTGACACATTCTGTAGCGCGTTGCTGGGCTTTGTGCCCAAACCACGCCTGGCTTGCTATACCCCATTTATTGATGGCGACGGCTCCCTGATCGACCGCGGGATTGCTTTGTATTTCACCGCCCCGCACTCATACACCGGTGAAACCGTGCTGGAATTACAGGGGCATGGCGGGGTGGCGGTGATGCAGCTCCTGTTGCAACGCTGTGTTGCGCTCGGCGCCCGTCTGGCGCATCCAGGCGAATTCACCCAGCGCGCGTTCCTGAATGGAAAGCTGGACCTGGCCCAAGCTGAAAGTGTGGCCGACCTCATCGCGGCAACCACCCAGCAAGCCGCGCGTAGCGCAGTGCGTTCCCTGCAGGGAGATTTTTCGGCGGCGATTCACGATGTTGTGGCGATGCTGATCGATCTGCGAGTGTATGCGGAGGCGTTGATTGATTTTCCGGAGGAAGAGGATGTGCCACTACAGCGGCAGTCTCACCTCGATACCAAGCTGGCTGAAATAAAAGCGCAATTGGTGCATATCCACGACTTGGCCAGGCAAGGGAGCATCCTGCGAGAAGGCGCGCAGATTGTACTGGTTGGGGCGCCCAACGCGGGCAAATCCAGTTTGCTGAATTGTTTGGCGGGAGAAGAGGTGGCTTTGGTCAGCGATATTCCCGGAACCACTCGCGATGCTATTCGCCAGGTGCTGCAAATTGACGGGGTTCCGTTGCACTTGGTTGATACGGCAGGGGTGCGAGAAACCAAAGATGCCATTGAATTGTTGGGCATAGCCCGCACCCGTGAAAATATCGCTAAAGCGGATATGGTCATGGTCTTGCTGGACGAGGCGCACCCAATTCACATGGATGATGATTTTGTGCGTGCCAGCGCGAGTCGTGGCACGCCGCTCATTTTCATTCACAACAAAATTGATCTGCTGAATAAGGCAACAAAAGTCGAGCAAAGGGACAATGGGGTCCACGTCTATCTTTCCGCCAAAACCGGTGCTGGCATCGATTCCCTGAAACAGGAAATACTCAAATTGGCAGGCTGGCAGCATACGGATGGAGTGTTTATGGCGCGCTCCCGCCATTTGGAGGCTATCGCCACAGCACTAAAAGCACTGGATGACGCCGCCGCCCGGCATACCGCCCTGGAATTGGTGGCAGAGTCTTTACGTCAGGCACAGCACACGCTGAATACCATTACCGGGGAGTTTGTCGCAGACGATCTGCTGGGTGAGATTTTTGGGCGGTTCTGCATCGGAAAGTAGGGTGCCGCAGGAATGTTTCACGTGAAACAGTCATCTTGGGTTGCCAGTCGCATTGTTGTAAGATGCCCTCCCTTTTAAGATGGATGGCGGAATGGAAACCCCGAGCAAATTCGATGTGATTGTAGTGGGAGGTGGACATGCAGGCACCGAAGCCGCGCTCGCCAGCGCCCGTAGTGGCAGTAAAACACTGTTGCTCAGCCACAACATCGAAACCCTTGGGCAGATGTCGTGCAACCCTTCCATTGGCGGCATAGGCAAGGGACATTTGGTGAAAGAGGTGGACGCGCTGGGCGGGGTGATGGCGCGGGCGACCGATGTCGCAGGGATTCAATTTCGCATTCTAAATTCCAGCAAAGGTCCGGCGGTTCGTGCCACCCGTGCACAAGCGGATCGACTGCTATACAAACAGGCAATTCGCTCGGTCCTTGAAAATCAGCCTAACCTATGGCTTTTGCAGCAGGGTGTGGATGGTTTGTGGTTGGATGGCGACTGGGTGGTGGGAGTTATAACCCAGCTCGGTTTGCGTTTTGCTTCAGCCAGCGTCGTGCTCACAACGGGCACCTTTTTGTCAGGTTTAATCCATGTTGGCTTGTCCCATTATCCCGCGGGCAGAGCGGGCGATCCGCCTGCAATCAATCTTGCCGCACAATTGCGCGATCTGGGGTTACCGATCGGCAGACTAAAAACGGGGACACCGCCGCGCATTGATGGGCGCACCGTTGACTTTACGGTGATGCGGGAACAACACGGCGACGATCCGTTGCCGGTGTTTTCGTTTTTGGGTGATGCCGCCCAACATCCGCGCCAAGTTCCTTGCTGGATTACTCAAACCAATGAGAAAACCCATGAAATAATCCGTGGCGGGCTGGGCCGGTCACCCATGTTTACAGGGGTTATTGAGGGAGTGGGGCCGCGCTATTGTCCATCGGTGGAAGATAAGATCACGCGATTTGCCGACAAAACATCGCACCAGATATTTCTTGAGCCGGAGGGTTTGACCACCCATGAAATCTATCCGAACGGGATTTCCACCAGTCTGCCTTATGATGTGCAAGTAGCGCTGGTGCATTCCATCAGGGGCTTGGAGAACGCACATATTCTGCGACCCGGGTATGCCATTGAATACGATTATTTCGACCCGCGTGGACTAAAAAGCTCGCTTGAAACCAAGGCAATTCAGGGTTTGTTCTTTGCCGGGCAGATCAATGGCACAACCGGTTACGAAGAGGCAGCGGCGCAGGGACTGCTGGCGGGCATCAACGCGTCACTGCAGGCGCGCGGCATGGAGGTGTGGTGTCCACGCCGGAATGAAGCCTATCTTGGGGTGATGGTTGATGACCTGATCACGCGCGGTGTGACCGAGCCGTATCGCATGTTCACCAGTCGTGCAGAATATCGTTTGCAGTTGCGCGAGGACAATGCCGACCAGCGCCTGACCGGGATCGGGCGTCAGCTGGGGCTGGTGGATGAAGTCAGATGGCGTGCGTTTGCACGGAAACGCGAAGCCATCGAGCGCGAAGAGCACAGGTTGAAAACGACATGGCTAAATCCCGCTTCCTTGCCGGAGCAGGAAGCAGAGCGCGTGCTGGGCAAGAAAATCGAGCGGGAATACTCGTTGTACGATCTGTTGCGGCGGCCACAAGTGGACTATCGTTCATTGGTGTCATTACCGGAAATGGACGCGGAAGTGCCCGACGAGATCGCGCTCCAAGTGGAAATTGCAGCGAAATATCACGGATACATTGAAAAACAGAAGGTTGAAATTGCGCAACAGGCAGGTTGCGAAGGCTTGCGTCTGCCGGCTGGTATGAATTACTGCCTGGTTCGCGGTTTGTCGATAGAGGCGCAGCAAAGATTCAATCTGCAACAACCCGAAACATTGGGGCAGGCGGCGCGAATCTCGGGGATAACTCCGGCAGAGATTTCATTGTTGCTGGTGCATCTTAAGCGCGGTCTGAAAATGCCTGCGGAAAAACAACAGGCATGACAGGGGTGGTGGTATTGCGGGCGGGATTATCCGTTTTGGGCCAAGAGCTGGAGGCGGATTTGCAGCAAAAGCTGCTGGCTTACCTTGCGTTAATGCAAAAATGGAACAAGACTTATAACCTAACCGCCGTTAGCGATGAGAACGGAATGGTGACCCATCACCTGTTGGATAGTATGGCGGTACTACCCCACCTGTGGCCGGGAAGCTGGTTGGACGTGGGGTGCGGTGCCGGGATACCCGGAGTGATTCTGGCGATTGCGCGACCGCAATGGCAATTTACCCTGCTGGACAGCAATAGCAAAAAAACAGGGTTTGTGCAGCAGGCAGTGATCGAATTGGGATTGCGGAATATTCGGGTGCATACGGGGAGGGTGGAAGAATGGCGTCCAGCGGAGAAATTTGACGGCATCATCTCGCGCGCTTTTTCCGATACGGGAAAATTTATCTGCCTGACGCAACATTTGTTGACGGAAAACGGCCGCTGGGCAGCGATGAAGGGGCGTCTGGAAAACGAACCGACCCCGCTGGGTTATGTGGTCGAGCGAAAGATACCGCTTCAGGTGCCAGGTCTGAACGCGGTAAGAAGTCTGGTTATCGCAGCGAAAACAAGGGAGCGATTGGAATGGTAAAAATAATTGCCGTGACCAACCAGAAAGGCGGGGTAGGAAAAACCACCACCACGGTCAATCTTGCGGCCAGTCTGGCAGCGGCCAAAAAACGCGTATTGCTGGTCGATTTGGACCCGCAGGGCAATGCCACGATGGGCAGTGGCATCAATAAATCCGGGCTGAAACTCAGCATTTACAACGTGTTGCTGGGTGATGCCGTGATCGCGGAAGCAAAAATTACCTCCGAAAAAGGCGGCTATGATGTGCTCGGTTCAAATCGCGAATTGGCGGGGGCGGAAATTGAGTTGATCGAGATGGAAGGGCGCGAAACACGCCTCAAAAAAGAGCTTTCGGCCATCTCCGACAGATATGATTTCGTTCTGGTCGATTGCCCTCCCGCTCTCAATTTGCTAACGCTGAACGGGCTGGTCGCGGCACACTCGGTGATGATTCCGATGCAGTGTGAGTATTATGCGCTGGAGGGATTGAGCGACTTGGTCAACACTATCCGCAAAGTAAGGGAGCATCTGAACCCGCGTTTGGAGATCGAGGGCTTGCTGCGCACCATGTTTGATCCGCGTAATTCGCTGGCGTTACAGGTGTCGGAGCAATTGCAAAAGCACTTTGGCGACAAGGTGTATCGCACTGTGATACCGCGCAATGTCAGGCTGGCCGAAGCGCCAAGTTATGGCGTGCCGGTGTTGCATCACGATGCCCTATCCAAGGGAACCAAGGCCTATCTGGCGCTGGCCGGGGAAATCCTGAATAAGGAAGGGTGCGCCGACCATCAAAATATTGTCAAACCGAATCGGGAATAAAAATGGCCAAAATCAACAAGGGGTTGGGACGCGGATTGGATGCTTTGCTGGCGGGGGGAAATGCCGCCAAAGCGGATGACAAGTTGCGTGAGCTGGCGGTGACCGAACTCAGGCCGGGTAAATATCAGCCGCGTAGCCGGATGGATGAACAGTCGCTTAACGAGCTGGCCGAATCAATCAGGGCGCAAGGGGTGATCCAGCCAATCCTCGCGCGCGAGTTACCCAACGGCAACTACGAGATAATCGCCGGGGAACGGCGTTGGCGTGCCGCCCAGCTGGCTGGATTAGGCAGCGTGCCGGTTTTGGTGCGGGTGGTGGAGGACAATGCAGCATTGGCCATGGCGTTGATTGAGAATATACAGCGCGAAGATTTGAATCCCTTGGAAGAGGCGGTGGGGATCCAGCGCCTGATTGACGAATTCCGGATGACGCATCAGCAAGCTGCCGATGCGGTAGGGCGCTCACGCAGCGCGGCAAGCAACCTGCTCCGATTGCTCAAGTTGCCCGCCGAAGTGCAGGGCATGTTAATGGACGGGGAACTGGATATGGGGC
The DNA here is from genome assembly GCA_964442265.1 of uncultured Sideroxydans sp. Taxonomy (GTDB): domain Bacteria; phylum Pseudomonadota; class Gammaproteobacteria; order Burkholderiales; family Gallionellaceae; genus Sideroxyarcus. The sequence continues at coordinate 699 of CAYTZF010000079.1, read as the reverse complement.
ACGCGCGCGCCCTGCTACCACTGGAAGGCGCGCAACAGATCCTGCTGGCAAACAAGATTGTGCTGGAGGGGTTGTCGGTCAGGGAAGCCGAAGGATTGGTGCAAAAAAACAGCGGGCCTCCAGCGGCAAAAAACAGCAAGAAGCCCGAAGCTGATCGTGATTTGCAGCGCCTGGAAGAAGCGGTCAGCGAAAAACTCGGGGCTCGCGTGGAAATCAAGGCGGACAGCAAAAAAGGGGGCAAGCTGGTCATTCATTATGCTTCCAACGACCAACTGAACGAACTCATCGACAAGCTGATCAAGGCCTGAATACCATGTTGCAGGGGCAAAAGGCCGGTCGTGAGTGTTTGACACCCCGCGAGAACGCCGCTATCATCCCGCCGCCTGATGTGGTGCCAGAACAAGAAAAAGAAAAAAACCGCCAGCTGATTTCGCTGCAATTTTTGGCCGTAAGCGCAATCGCGGCCGGTTATCTGGGCTACGGGGCGGCGCCGCAAGAAACGATCGCGGTGTGGTGTGGGGGAGGGGTTTCAATATTCAATAGCTTGCTGATCGCGTGGAGAATGAAACGCGCAAACAGCCAGGCACTCCGCAACGCGCAGCTTCAATTACGGCTCCTGTTCTTTTTTGCAGCAGAGCGGTTTCTGCTGGTGATGTTAATGCTTGGATTGCTGATGACGGTTAGCCACAGGCCGTTGGC
>CAYTZF010000078.1:0-7266 GCA_964442265.1 uncultured Sideroxydans sp. | reverse complement strand
GAAACCGGCGATACCGCCCTGCATGCGCAGGCCGCTCATCGCCGCGCGCCGTCCGGTCAGAATCTTGTGCGTATAAGTTTGATGGCCGACATCCCACACCAGCTTGTCGTTGGGTGTGTCATACACATAATGCAGCGCGATGCTCAGCTCCACCGTGCCCAGATTGGAAGAGAGATGGCCGCCGGTCTTGCTCACCGACTCGACCAGGAATTCGCGCACCTCCGCCGCCAGTTGCGGCAACTGGTCGCGCTCAAGCCGGCGCAGATCGTCGGGGGAGTTGATGGTGTCAAGCAAAGGTGTCATCAGAACTTTCTTAATACGATGAAATCGGCCAACTCACGCAAGCGGCGCGCAGGCTCGCCAAACTCGCGCAAGGATTCCAGCGCCTCGCGATGCAGACGTTGCACCATTTCTTTCGCGCCCGGCAACCCCAGCAGACTGACGTAGGTCGGTTTGTCGTGGTCGGCATCCTTGCCCGCCGTCTTGCCCAGAGTCGCCGTGTCCGCCTCGCAGTCCAGCACATCGTCCACCACTTGAAAGGCCAGCCCGATCAGCTTGCCGAATCGATCCAGATGATCGAGATGTGCCTGCTCCGGATGACCGCAGTGCGCACCGAGCAGAATCGCGGCACGGATCAGCGCACCGGTCTTGTGGATGTGCATCTGCTCCAGTTCCGGCAGGGTCAACTGGCACCCGACACTGGCCAGGTCAATCGCCTGGCCGCCCGCCATGCCGCGCGAACCGGCGGCCAGCGCCAGCAGTTTCACCATCCGCAATTGTCGCGACGCATCGTCGTTCAGGGGTTGTTCGGACAGCAACTGGAACGCCAGACTTTGCAAGGCATCGCCGACCAGCAGCGCGGTGGCCTGGTCGTATTCGACATGACAGGTCGCCTTGCCCCGGCGCAATATATCGTCGTCCATGCACGGCATGTCGTCGTGCACCAGGGAATAGGCGTGGATCAATTCGACGGCGGCAGCCGCCATCTCGACGCGCGCCACCGGCGCGCCCGTCAATTCACCCGCCGCATACGCCAACAAGGGGCGCACGCGCTTGCCGCCGTCGAGCACGCTGTAGCGCATCGCCTGATGCAGGCGTTGTGGCGCAACCTCCGCTGCCGGCAGCAGGCGTTGCAACACGCTTTCAAATGAGGTTTGGCGGGCGGCAACCCAGGTGGCGAAATCGGTCATCATCAACCGTTGAAGTGAATCTCGCGTAGCGAGGGCATACCGTACCCCTCGCCCTCCGGGGCGAAGGCGGGGTTTTGGGAAGCCTGCTTCCCGCCGCTGAAGCCGGATGGGGATGCAACCCCATCCGTGGGGCGCGGAGCGGGGGGAACGGGGGTGAGGGAAACGTACGGGGTGCAACGATTATTCATTTTGTGCCACCCGCGCCCTGTGCGTTCGTGTGATCTGCCGCCGCAAAGTCCTGCAACACGCCCTCTTCCAGCACACGCACCTGCTGCTGCGCATCCTCCAGGCGTGAGCGGCAAAAAGCCGCCAATTCCGCGCCGCGTTTGTAGGCGGCCAAAGAATCATCCAGGGCGAGCTTGCCCGACTCCATCTCGGCGACCAGCTGCTCAAGCTCGGCCATCGCCGTCTCGAAACTTAACGTCTTGTGTGCTTTGCCGGCCATGGACAGTCCCTTGTTGGAAAAGGTCGCCATTTTACCCATGCAGGCGTGGCACGGCCAATAATTGTTGCCCGACTCCGTCGTTTCAGGGACAATCGCCGACCTGTTTTGCCGTCCGTATTCACTGAGGAACCGTGGGTATGTCTGAAATCGCCAGACTTAAACAATTCAATCCCGTATCAGCCCAGCCGCCGTTGCGCTGGTATTTCGACCCGCAGGTGCTGGAGGTTGAACAGCGCGTGCTGTTCGATCGCGGCCCGCAGTACGTCGGACACGAACTGATGGTGCCGAATGCCGGCGACTACCACGTGCTGGAATGGATGGACAACGCCAGGATGCTGGTGCGCAACGAGAACGGCGTGGAACTTTTGTCCAATATCTGCCGCCATCGCCAGGCCACCCTGCTCGAGGGGCGGGGTAATGCCAAGCACATCGTCTGCCCGATTCACCGCTGGACCTACAAGAACGACGGCGAACTGATCGGCGCGCCGCACTTCCCGGCCAACCCCTGCCTGCATCTCAACAAGTCGCCCCTGCACAACTGGCATGGCCTGCTGTTCGCCGGACAACGCGACATTGCGCGCGATCTGGCCAGCGTGCCCGCCTTCGGGGAAATCGACTTCTCCGGTTACATGCTGGATCGCGTCGAAGTGGAGGAATACGCCTTCAACTGGAAGACCTTCATCGAAGTCTATCAGGAGGACTATCACGTCGTTCCTTTTCATCCCGGCCTCGGCCAGTTCGTGGATTGCGACGATCTCAAATGGGACTTCGGTGAACACTACAGTGTGCAGACGGTCGGCATCAACCACGCGCTGAAAAAATCCGGCAGTCCCGTGTACGGGAAATGGGCGGAACAGGTGTTGCGCTACAACAACGGCGAACTGCCGCGCTATGGCGCGATCTGGCTCACCTACTACCCCAACATCATGGTCGAGTGGTATCCGCATACGCTGGTGGTCAGCACCATCCTGCCGCGCGGAACGGACACCTGCACCAACATCGTCGAGTTCTATTACCCGGAAGACATCGTGCTGTTCGAGCGCGACTACGTCGAAGCCGAGAAAAAAGCCTATCAGGAAACCGCCAACGAGGACGACATCATCTGCCTGCGCATGCAGCAGGGACGGCGCGCGCTCTACAAGCAGGGCATCGAGGAAGCCGGCCCCTACCAGTCGCCGACCGAGGATGGCATGCTGCACTTCCACGAATACCTGCGGCGCAATCTCGAACCGCACCTGAAATAGCGCCCGATGGGTTCGCTCTGGATGCTGGTGGCCGGGCTGCTCTTCGCCTGCATGAGCGCGCTGGTGAAATACAGCGCGCCGCATTTTTCCAGCAATGAACTGGTGTTCTATCGCTCATTCTTCGGCTTGCTCATCGTGTATCTCATGCTGCGCCGGCAGCGCGTCAGCCTGCGCACCCGTCACTGGCGCGGCCACATGTGGCGCGGGCTATCCGGCACCCTCGCCATGATGCTGTTTTTCTATTGCATCGCCGTGCTGCCGCTGGCCACCGCGATCACCCTCAACTACACCTCTTCGCTGTTTCTTTCCGCGCTAACCGTGCTGGTGCTGAAAGAGAAGTTCCATGCGCCGCTGAGCAGCTCTCTCGTCATCGGCTTCGCCGGCATCATCCTGCTGCTGCATCCGACATTGGCGCAAGATCAACTCGCCCCCGGCCTGCTGGGTCTCGTTTCCGGCCTGCTGGCGGGCATCGCCCTGATGAATCTGCGCCAGCTTGGCGTGCTGGGCGAATCCGGCATGCGTGTGGTGTTCTATTTCAATCTGATCGCCACGCTTGGCAGCGGCGCTTGGATGCTGCAATACCCGCCGCACAGGGTGACTTTCGACACACTCCCCCCGCTGGTCGCCATCGGCGCCTGCGCCACCTTCGCCCAGCTCGCCATGACGCGCGCCTATCGCACCGGGCAGACGCTGGTGGTCGGCAGTCTGGCCTACAGCACCATCGTGTTTTCCGCCATGTTCGGGCTGCTGTTCTGGCAAGAGTTGTTGACCCCGGCCGCCTGGTTCGGCATCGCCCTCATCATCGTCAGCGGCATGTTAAGCTTGCGCCTGTCCCCCCACCCCAGTGAGCTGAAAAAATGATCACCATCGAAGATAAAAACAACCTCGTCAACATCGCCGTCATGGGCGAATTCACCCTTGCCGATTTCAAGCAGTTCGAAGAACACGCGCTATACAAACTCAAAAGTGGCGATAAAGCGAACCTGATCTTCGACCTGCGCGGGATGCTCGAATACACACCTGATGTTGCCTGGGAAGAGATTAAATTTTTCAGTCGCGAACACAATCACAGCTTTAACAAAATCGCCGTCGTCACCGACGACCAATGGCTCACCTGGCAAGCCTGGCTGTCGCGCCTGTTCGTGGATGCGGATATTCGGGTGTTCGGCGATTACGGCGCGGCACAAACGTGGGTGCAGCCCGCCTGAGCGGCTTCAGGGCACCTTTAAAAATCCAAATTTCGTCGCAATACTGCGTTGCTCATAAAAAATTACTCCTTACATATCAAACATATGCGGCGTCGCAATTTTTTATTCGCGCCTTGTCTTGCCTAGAACTTTGAATTTTTAGAGGTACCCTTCAATGATCGAAGCGTAGTGCCCCGGGTTGCATAGCGACAGAAATCGTAGCGAGCGGCTGCATGGCAAGGCGCACGGAGCACAGGAACCGGAGTGTACATGGAGGTACATGAGGATTCCGAGCACCGCACAACGCAGCCAGGCAGTCGCGCAGTAGATTTATGTCGCTATGTATAGTTGCGGCCATTCCACCGCGTCGAGCATGTTCTTCACATACAAACCGAGCTCGGTGTCGCCTTCGACGGAAAGTTCGCGCTTGAAGAACAGGGTGTCCGGGTCTTCCTGCCGCGCGAGGAGCTGGATAAACGCCGACAGGTTGGCGCGGAAGGCCAGATCGGGTGTCTGCGGCGCGGAAAACAGCGGACGAAACAGCCCGGCGCGATAGGTGAAGTGCGCCTTGCCACCGCTATCCAGCACTTCCACCAGAAAGCTACGCCCTTCCAGCACGGACAAATCTTCCACGGGCAACAGCTTCACTTTCACGGCGGCATTCAATCCGGCGATCAGCGTCAAGGTGTGCGGCCATTGCGGCAACCTGCGGCCGAGGCGCGCAACGATGGCGGGCAACTGAAATTTCGGGATGCTGATTTTTTTGCTCATGATTCAATCTCCTTGCAGTTTGCCCATTTCACTCTGATGACGTTGCGTGATACCCGCATCGCCGAACCAGTAGCCGTCCACCATACCCGCGTCGCTCCAGCCGCGCGTATCGGTTTCAGCCGATTCGCCGCGCCGCGCCGCATCGAACGCCTGAATGATCTGCGCCATCTGTTGCCCCTGCGGGCTAATACGGATGATCTCGATGCCCATCTTGCGCAGGTCCGGCACTTCATGCAGCAAATTATAGTGCTGTGCCGACATGGTCTGAATCCCGTTGATGGCCAGGAAGGATTGGCCTTCGCGGGTTTTTAGCGTCATACCTGCAGGATGGTCGATACATTTGAACTGGCATTCGTCCTTGTTCAGCCCGTAATGGCGGGCGGTAAAGCAGCGTGCCGAAAATGCCAGCGGCAGTTTGCCAAAAACAAAGACTTCGGTCTCGACGCCGTCCGGGCGGTTGCGGTGCAGTGTCTCCACCAGTTTGCGGTCGGCCTCCAGCGGCGGCACCCAGCGCTGCATGCCGTAGCGCGCGTAGGTCGCCAGCGTGGTTTGATTGTAGATATTCAGATGCGGGCCGGCCACGAAAGGCCGCCCGGCGGCGATATTCACCGCGCCGAGATCGTTGGCCTCCACCTTGCAACCGGCCTCATCCATCAGACGGCGCAGCGCCTTCAGATCGCTTTCCGATTCGAGCAAGGCCTGCGCGGAAACGACCACCTCCTTGCCGGCATCGCTCAACTCACGCGCCAGCGCGATCCAGTCGGCCACGCGCATGAGTTGGCGGCGCGAGCAGACGACTTCGCCGACGTAGAGGATGTCGATGGCGGAGTTCTGTGCCATCTCGGCGTAGAAATCCTGCACCCGCTGTTTCGGCCAGAAAAAAAGCAAGGGCCCCAAGGCGAGTTTCACGGCTTTATCTCCATGGCCGGTTATAAGCGCCCAGCGTCGCCTGGCTGCCTTCCGAGACTTTTGCCAACTCTGCTTGCCACGCCGCTTGCACCCGGTATTGGGATTCATCGCGCGCCAGCGCATCCAGCGCGGCGCGCATGGCTTGGGTGACTTGCGCGACATAGGCCGGGCTGCGCTGGCGGCCTTCGACCTTGATCGCGGCCACACCGATGCGCGCAATCTCGGGCAATATCTCCAGCACGTTGAGACTGGTCGGTTCTTCCAGCGCGTAATACGTCTCGCCGTTGACCTCGAAACGCCCCTTGCACAACGTCGGATAACCGGCAGGCTCATCATCGCTGAAACGGTCGATCAGAATGCCGTTCAGGCGCGTCGTCATCTGCCCCGGTGTTTTGTCCCACTTGACGTATTTGGCCGGCGAACAGGCGCCGACCGTGTTCGGCGACTCGCCGGTGGCATAGGAGGAAAGCCAGCAGCGCCCCTCGTTCATCACGCACAGGCTGCCGAAACCGAACACTTCAATCTCCACGCTCGTGTTGCGGATCACGTTCTCGACCTGCGCCAGCGTCAACACGCGCGGCAGCACCGCGCGCCGCACGCCGAATTCGCGCCGGGCAAAATTCACTGCTTCGTAACTGGTGGCCGAACCCTGCACGGAAAGATGCAGGCGCAAGCCGGGATGACGCCGGGCGGCGTAATCGAGCAAGCCGACATCGGCGAGGATGACGGCATCGACACCCAGGTCGGCCGCGCCGTCCACCGCGCGCTGCCAGTCCGCATCACGTCCGGGCTGGGCGAACGTATTGATCGCCAGCAGCACATGGCGGTCGCGCGACTGCGCGTAACGAATACCCTCGTGCATCGCCTTCCCGTCAAAATTGAGACCGGCAAAGTTGCGCGCATTGGTGTCGTTCTTGTAACCGAGATAAACCGCATCGGCGCCATGGTCGACCGCCGCCTTCAAGGCGGGGAGGCTACCGGCAGGACAAATGAGTTGCGGGATCCTTGCACGGGACATCGAATCTCCTCTGAATTGATCCTTCGGGCGTGCAGCGATGGCGGGCTGAAAGCATAAGCCCCTTGCCACGGCAAAAAATTGACATGCATCAAAGCGCAAAATAAAAAACCCGCTTGCGCGGGTTTCGTTATTTCACAGCGGAACTGCACCGAATTACTTCAGCTTGGTTTCCTTGTATGCGACATGCTTGCGCACCACCGGGTCGAATTTCATGAATTCGAGCTTTTGCGGGGTGGTGCGTTTGTTTTTGTTGGTGGTGTAGAAATGCCCCGTACCAGCGGAGGATTCCAGTTTGATCTTTTCGCGAGCGCCTTTTGCCACAGTAATTCTCCTTTATATCTTCTCGCCGCGGGCGCGCATCTCGAACAGGACGGCTTCGATGCCGTTCTTGTCGATGGTGCGCAGCGCGGCATTGGTCAGGCGCAAAGACACCCAACGGTTTTCCGATTCAACCCACAGACGGCGGCGTTGCAGATTCGGCAAGAAACGACGCTTGGTTTTG
>CAYTZF010000077.1:0-1869 GCA_964442265.1 uncultured Sideroxydans sp. | reverse complement strand
CGGTGCGCGCAAATACGCGGGCGAGCCGTTCCTGCGTCATCTCATCGAAGCGGCCGTGGAAATGTATCCGCATATTCCCGTCGTCATGCACCAGGACCACGGCGCATCGCCGGCGGTCTGTATCAACGCCATCAAGTCCGGATTCTCCAGCGTCATGATGGACGGTTCGCTGATGACCGACGGCAAGACCCCTTCAAGTTTTGACTACAACGTCAACGTAACCCGCAGCGTGGTGGAAATGTCCCACGCGGTCGGCGTTTCCGTTGAAGGCGAGCTGGGTTGCCTGGGTTCGCTGGAATCCGGTGCAGGCGAAAAGGAAGACGGTCACGGCGCGGAGGGCGTGTTGAGCCATGACCAGCTTTTGACCGATCCGAACGAGGCGGCAGAGTTCGTCAAGCTGACCCAGGTCGATGCCCTGGCCATCGCCATCGGTACCTCCCACGGCGCTTACAAGTTCACCAAGCCGCCCACCGGCGACACATTGGCGATCAGCCGCATCAAGGAAATCCACGCACGCATCCCCAACACCCACTTGGTGATGCACGGCTCTTCATCAGTGGAGCAGGAATGGCTGAAGATCATCAACGAATTCGGCGGCGCGATGCCGCAAACCTATGGCGTACCGGTTGCCGAAATCGTCGAAGGCATCAAGCACGGGGTGCGCAAGGTGAACATTGATACCGACCTACGCATGGCTTCCACCGGCGCGACACGTCGCTATCTGGCGCAGAACCCCAAGGACTTCGACCCGCGCAAGTTCCTGGCTGAAACCACCAAGGCAATGCGTGCCGTTTGCAAGTCGCGCTATGAAGCTTTCGGTTCTGCCGGTATGGCTGACAAGATCAAGCCGATCTCGCTGGAGAAGATGGCGGCCCGTTACGCCAAAGGCGAGTTGAACGCGATCATCAAGTAAGGCGGTTGTTCAAACCATAAAAAAAGCGGCCTCCGGGCCGCTTTTTTTATTTGCGGTCGGTCTGCTTTCTTGCGGATGGAGCAGGTGCATAACCCTGCGCCTGCGCCAGCAGAAAGCGCTCAAACTCGATTGCCGACAGGGATGGGCGTTTGTCTTTCCGCTGCACGATATGCCAGTGGCGCATGATGGGGAATTCTTCAACATCGAGCACGACGAGACGACCGGTCTCCAGCTCCAGTTCGATGGCGTGACGCGAGATGATGCCGATGCCCATTGCCGCCTGCACCGATTGTTTGATCGCCTCGTTGGTGTCCATCTCCATGTGGTTCGGCAAGGGCAACGCATGGCTGTCGAAAAACCGCTCAACCACCGCGCGCGTGCCGGAGCCTATTTCGCGCAACAGAAAAACCTCTTTGGCCAACTGTTGTGGTTTGATCTTTCTGGCATGCGCCAACGGGTGGGAGGGTGCGGCGATCGGCACCAGCGGATTGGCCAGGAAAGGTTCGGCCAACATGGCGGTGCCCTGTGGCGGCTGGCCCATGATGGCAAGGTCGGCGACATTGTCGGCCAATTGGCGGATGACAGCATCACGATTGGCGACGGACAAGCCGACCTGGATTTTCGGATGAACCTGGATGAATTTCGCCAGCAGGTGCGGCATGAAGTAATTCGCAGTGCTGACCACGGTGATGTTCAGATGGCCATGCTCCAGACCTTTCATGGCATCGAAGACATCTTCCATTTCTTCTATCAACTGCAGGACAGAGCGCGCGTAATGCAGCATCTCGCGCCCGGCCTCGGTCAGAAAAAGCTTTTTGCCGGCTTGCTCGAACAGCGGCAATCCGATAGTCTGTTCAGCCTGTTTGATCTGCATTGAAACGGCCGGTTGCGAAAGAAACAATTCCGCTGCCGCCCGCGAATGATTCAGATGACGGGCGACGCTCTCGAAGACCTGT
>CAYTZF010000076.1:0-3439 GCA_964442265.1 uncultured Sideroxydans sp. | reverse complement strand
GAAGCTTCGCAGGCCGGCGTCAAGGTCGATCTGATCGTGCGCGGCGTATGCGCCCTGCGCCCCGGCGTCAAGGGGTTGTCGGAGAACATCCGCGTGCGCTCCCTTATCGGCCGCTTCCTTGAACATTCGCGCATCTTTTATTTTCACCGCGACGGCAAGGATGACGTCTATCTGGCGAGCGCCGACTGGATGGACCGGAATTTCTTCCGCCGCATCGAGACCTGTTTTCCCATTCTCGACAAGAAACTGAAGAAGCGGGTGCTGGACGAGGGGCTGAAGATCAATCTGCAGGACAACCTCCAGGCGTGGGAAATGGACCTGAACGGATTCTGGCACCGCACGAAAAGCGGTCGCGGCAAACCGGTCAGCGCGCAAGCGGCGCTGCTGGCGCTATTGGCGAGCACCCCGCAGCAGGAGCAATAATCGCGCCGCCGCGCCGGCTGGCAACCCGTGCGGGCAAGGTATAAGCTGTAGCCGCTTCGAACCGAAGGGGGTGCAAGATGGAGCTTATCCTGTGGCGACATGCCGAGGCGCACGACGGTGCGCCCGATCTCGAACGTGAGCTGACCGGCAAGGGGCGCAAACAGGCGGAAAAAATGGCCGCCTTTTTGCGCGGTCGCCTGCCCGAAAATACCCGCATCCTGGTCAGTCCTGCCGTGCGCGCGCAACAGACGGCGCGCGCTTTCAGCAAAACTTTCACCACCGAACCCGCCGTCGGGCCGGATGCTTCGGCGCAGTCGCTGTTGCGTGCGACAGGCTGGCCTGATGCCGAGGGTGCCGTGCTGGTAGTGGGACATCAACCCGTGCTGGGACAGATCGCCGCATTGCTGCTGGCCGATTCCAGAAACGGATTCAGCGTCAAGAAAGGGGCGATCTGGTGGCTCAGTCGCCACACCAGCGAGGGCGATTACCAGAGCAATCTGCGCTTGGCCATTGCCCCGGAAAATCTTTAACTCCCGGAGCAGACATCATGTTTGAATCAGCCGAACTCGGACACAAGATCGACAAAACAACCTATGACAAGGAAGTGCCGCAACTGCGCGAGGACTTGCTCAACGCGCAGTTCGATCTGGCGGAGAAGGGCAAATTCCAGGTCATTATTCTGGTCGGCGGAGTCGATGGCGCCGGCAAGGGCGAGACGGTCAACCTGCTCAACGAATGGATGGATCCGCGCCATATCCGGGTTCACGCCATGGGTGAGATGACGGACGAAGAGCGCGAGCGCCCCGCCATGTGGCGCTTCTGGCGCGCGTCACCGCCGAAGGGCAAGATTGGCGTGTTCTTCGGTTCCTGGTACACCGCGCCCATCGTGCTGCGGGTGATGAAGCAAAGCAGCGCCGCCGAGCTGAGCCAGCATATCGAACAGATCAAGCACTTCGAGCGGATGCTGACCAACGAAGGCGCGCTGGTGCTCAAGTTCTGGTTTCATCTATCCAAGAAAGTGCAAAACAAGCGCCTCAAAACACTGGAGAAGGACCCCAAGACGCGCTGGCGGGTGACCGCCCAGGATTGGCAACGCTTCAAGTTGTACGACAGATTCCGCAAGATTTCGGAACATACGCTACGCGATACCAGTACAGCGGAAGCGTCGTGGTTCGTGGTTGAAGGCAGCGACGCGCGCTACCGCAACCTGACGGTGGGCAAGACACTGTTGCAGGCGCTACGCGACCGGCTGGACCACCCGGTCAAGCCGGTCGCGCGCGTGGCTCCGCTGCAGCCGCCCATTGATCATCTCGATGTGCTGGACAAGCTGGACATGACGCAAAAGATTGCCAAAAAGAAGTTCAATACCGAGCTGGAAAAATACCAGGGCAAATTGGCGTTGCTCACGCGCGATCCGAAATTCCGCAAGATTTCGGTGATTGCCGTGTTCGAGGGATCGGATGCCGGCGGCAAGGGTGGCGCCATCCGCCGCATCACCGGCGCATTGGATGCGCGGCATTACCGCATTATTCCGGTCGCCGCGCCCACCGAAGAAGAACGCGCGCAACCCTACCTGTGGCGCTTCTGGCGGCATATTCCGCGCATCGGCCATTTCACCATCTTCGACCGCTCCTGGTACGGGCGCGTATTGGTCGAGCGCGTGGAAAAATACTGCACCGAGGCCGACTGGATGCGCGCTTACGGCGAGATCAATGACTTCGAGGAGCAACTGACCGAGAGCGGCGCGGTGGTGGTCAAGTTCTGGCTGGCGATCACCAAGGACGAGCAGTTGCGCCGTTTCAAGGAGCGCGAAAAGATCGGCTTCAAACGCTTCAAGATCACCGAGGAAGACTGGCGCAACCGCGAGAAATGGGAAGACTACGAAGGCGCGGTGTGCGACATGGTGGATCGGACCAGCACCGAGATTGCGCCGTGGACCCTGGTCGAGGCCAACGACAAGAACTTTGCGCGTATCAAGATTCTGAAGACGCTGTGCCAGCGTATCGAAGAGGCGTTGAAGAAAGCGAAATAGCTGGCACTATTTTGCTTCGTCGATCATTCGCATGGTCTGCTGTTCGACTTCCCGCGCCACGGTCGCCAATACGGGATCTTGCGACAGCGAGGCCAGAATTGCCGCCGGCTTGATCATGCCGATGCGGGTCTTGCCAGCTTCGGTATAAACCGAGATGCGGCAGGGCAAGGCCATGTTCAGGCGCATGTCTGCTGCCATGACTTTGGATGCCTGCAGCGGGTTGCATACTTCGAATACCCGGCATTGCGGTTCGAATACCACGCCCTTGCCGCGCAGGGTGTTGCCGATGTCGTGCACATGCAGCACGCCAAAACCGTGGCGCTTCACCGCCGTGTCCAGATCGGCGGCGGCTTGTTCGAATGGCTTGTTGCTTTCCACGATGTAATACATCTCATTTCTCCTGAATTAACACATAAGGTCGGGCGACCACCGCCCACACGACAGTATCCGCCTCATGCCAGTTCAACGCCTGTTCATCGCTGACGCGGCAGAGCTGGCCTGTCGTCATCCAATCTGACACCTGTTGCTTGTTGTCTTTGGAAATCTGGTAGGCGACCTCGACCAGATCCAGGTCGGCGCTGACCGCCACCGTGGCGCCGCGCGCGAAATAGGGCTGCAATTCGCGCCAGCCGATCTGCGCGGTTTCCAGATTGATCTGGGCGCGGGAAAGTTCTTCGGGGTTCATCGATGCCATAAATTGTGCTCACGCTTGCGTGCCAAGATAATCGTCTTTCAACTGCATGTAATGCCCGGCGGAATAGCGCAGATATTTGACCTCCTCCTCCGTCAGCGCGCGCACCGCCTTGGCCGGACGGCCCAGGTAGAGCATCCCGCTCTCCAGCGTCTTGCCCTGCGACACCAGACTGCCCGCACCCACCATCACATGGTCGGGAATCACCACATCGTCGAGGATGATGGAACCCATGCCAATCAGGCACTCGTTGCCGATGCGGCAGCCGTGCAGGATCACCGAATGGCCGATGG